>JAPLKX010000716.1 GCA_026387845.1 Candidatus Hydrogenedentota bacterium
AACTCAGCCGATATTTCAGCGATGCCTGCCTCGCCGAAGGGCTCCCCGCAGCCTTTTGCCTGGAAACCGCCCAAGGCCCCGTCTCCGACGCGAACGCCACTGTCCAGTTCACTAGTTTCGCCAGCGGCGGCGCCGGAATGACCGCCACATGGGACGTCGCTATACCCGTCGTGGGATCCGCCGGCCCGCTGGTCGAACGGCTCGAACTACTCGGTGATTTCATCGCCCAGGACAAGGCCGGAAATTATCCGGCCTCCGGTGCCGTTGACCGAACAATCGTCCCGCCGCTCCGGATCGTGTGGCTGTCCGGGTATGGGACCAAGGTGGATTTCAGGACCCGGATGTACGGGGCCTGGCCCGAAGTCGCATGGAGCCTCAATGACACCGGGCTGCACATCAACCGGCTGAACCCAGACAACCCCAGGCCCATTTACAGTTTCAAGATCTGGGGCGCCCGGTATTACGGCCTCTACAATCCCGACGGCCTCTACGACGAACTCACCGGCTGGTCGCCGTGGGACCCCCAAAACGTCCTTTCTGCGTCGTTTTTTGACCAGAATATCAGCGACAATTTCGGCTCGCCCATCACCGACCGCTGGCTGCTCATGGTAGTGGCGGGCTGCGATGAAGCCGGCAACGTCACCCCCTGGGACGGCTACCAGTGGCCCGGCAACGAATCCCAGTCGCTGCTCCTCAACGGGGACGGAACGGTCACTCTGCTCGCAGACAAGTCGTCCGGCCGAAACTGGATCCGCTTCTTCATTCCGGGAAAAACCACCCAGATCGACACAGTCCTGTACGCCAACCTCTATTATGTTGACTCGAGCGGCGCTCGCAGGAATCTGGGGCCCGCGCCCATTGTGAGTTACCCGCCGCCGAATGTGGGCCTGTTTGCGGAGTTCAACGCGCGCCTGTTGGTGAACGATCCCGAACTGTGGAGCGGCGCGCACACCGTTGGCTTGAAAGTTTCGGCCCAGCAGAACGGCGTGCCTATCTTCCCCACCCCGCAATTCGCTTATCTCGAACCTTCGGGCTCGGACATGGTTGCGTTTCAACTCCCGTTCCCCGATCCGGCCTCGGGCGAGTTGCTCCCAGCCCAACTGGGCGACCCCAGCAACGTGATGACCTACACCGTCAACGCCGCCGCAGTCGCCGACATTGGGACCGACTACCAATTGGAAGACCAGACCCCCGCCACCTTCTCGTTTAAGGTCGTGCCGGGCAGCGTGGATGAGTACCTTCGTTCCGGTGGCGGCCAGCAGCCCGTCAAGCAGTTTGAAACCAGATAATTACGGTTTTTTTCGAGTTTTGAGGTAAACTGGAAGCAGAATTATTCCGGTGCAGGTGGGCGTCTACTGAGCTTGTCAAGTTAGGCAGCGCCGAGTTCGGAGGGTGACCCAGTGCGTGGCGTATGCGGCGGCATCGGCTCCCGCCATGGGTGCAAATGCCTGCTGTGGAACGATTTGGAGAAGACAGGAGCGTGACCGTGACCGGCATGAAATGGCCAGGTCTTTTTGCCTGTACCGCGCTTACGGCACTCGTGGCCTTCTGCCTTGCCGGCTGCCGCCCAAACCCTGAAGATGCCATCCGCAGCGGGCGCATCAGCATCGGCACCTCGCCCGAAAATGGGGCGGTCGTGAAAATAGCCGGCGAGATCGTCGGCGAGACGCCGCTTACGCTGGCCGGCCTGCGGTTCGGCCGGCACCTCCTCATCATCGAGAAAGACGGATACAGGCGGGCGACCCGAGTTGTCGAGGTGGCCGACTCGTCCGATCAGACTGTCAAAATCGCACTCGAACCCGTCGTCGGCTACATCACCGTCGAGTCAAAACCATCCGGTGCAAAAGTCTACCTTGACGCGAACGAGTGCATTGGTGAAACCCCCATATATCGGGCCCCAGTGGCAATTGGCAAGCACACTTACGAGATACGGCTCGACAATTACAAGACCCTCACCCAGGAGTGCGAGGTCCAACAGGACTACCGGTACACGTTTGCCCACAATTTAGACCCGCGGGAAGCCGCCCTCTCCGTATTTTCGCGGCCAACCAACGCCAAGATCCTGCTCAACGACGAACGTGTCCTCGAAAACACCCCGGCCAAACTGATGCTGTCCCCCGGCACGTACAACGTCAAGGTGGCGAGCAAAGGCTATATAGTGAGCGAGCAGACGGTCGAGTTGAAGGCGAACGAAGAAAAAACGCTGGAATTCCTCATGAAAGAGGGCAACGTGCCGCCGGGTATGGTGCTGATTCCGGCGGGCAAATTCATCCTGGGGCTCAATGGCGCATCGCCCGACGAACGGCCTCAGCGCGAACTCGAGCTCGATGCATTTTACATAGACAAATTCGAGGTCACCAACGAACA
>JAPLKX010000591.1 GCA_026387845.1 Candidatus Hydrogenedentota bacterium
AGTTGCGACAAGTTGTGGTTTGACCGCGGGCCGGGATTGGTTACACTGTGCCGGGTGAACGGCACGGCGGACATGATGTTGTGTATTGACCGCGGGCCGGGATTGGTTACACTAATGACGAGCAAGACGCTATGCAGCGGCGTTGTGGATTGACCGCGGGCCGGGATTGGTTACACTGATGTACCAATCCCCCCCACAACCTGCCACGTTGTGGATTGACCGCGGGCCGGGATTGGTTACACTTTGTCAAGGCGGGAAAGCAGGGCAACCCGAGTTGTGGATTGACCGCGGGCCGGGATTGGTTACACTATTGCCGTCGTAAGTGCAAGCCGGCCGGGCAGTTGCCGCAAACCGAACCCTAAAAAAGTTCGAGTTGTCGCGGCGGCGGCTCGGTCGGCTTGCGCATTTTTCCCCAGAAAACCCGCATCCGTTCATACTGTTTGTCCGTGATGGAAAGGACCCTGACCTCGCCGTCGGGCGGCAGCGCGCCCACCACGCGGCCCTCATGCACGGCGGTGTTTTCCTCGCTCGCGCAGTGGCGGACGTACACCGAGAACTGCATCATCGTGAATCCGTCCTTGATGAGCGACTTGCGGAACAGGGTGTAATCCTTTCGGGCCTTCTTGGTGTCCACGGGCAGGTCGAACATGGCCAGAAGCCACATGCAGCGGTATCCGCTCAGTTCCATAATCGGGGCAGTTCCAGTTTCTTCTGCTCGCGGGCGTAGCAGCGCACCAGGCTTGCCGCCACGCGCTCCAGGGCGACCATGAGGGGGCCTTTTTCGCCCCCCGTTTCCACCGTCTCGGTCAGGACCGTAAGAAGTTGCACCTTGGCCTCACGCGTCACATCGGTGATACCCGCCCCCACCAGGGCCTTGACGCGCACGTCCACCAGCGGGCGCAGCGGTTCCAAAAGGTCGTCGGCCAGGCAGAACGGGTTGCCGCGGTTGTGATGATGCAGGCCGAACGCCGGGTGCAGGCCCGCCCCGCACACGGCCCGCGCCACGCACGCCCTGAGGACCATGTACCCGTAATTCAATAGTCCGTTGGGCGGCTCGCCTTCGGGCAGGCGGCGGAACGCCTCGCCGAAAAGGGCCGGCCAGTAGATGCGCGCGGCATGGGCCTCCACGTTCGTGGGATCGCCGGAGCGGACGTTCGGCACAAGATTGAGGAGCAGGCCGCGTTGCGGGCACTCCGGCCCGAGCGCGGTTGCCTGGCTGCGAATCTTGGCCTGCACGATCTGCTTCCAGAGGGTTTTCTTGAGGGGCAGCGGCGCTTCCACCTGGGCCGAAAGGCGCTGCACCAGGAGGCTGTTGTCCTGCGGCAGGAACAGGCCGCAAGGGTTGTGGTTGCGCCCGCACGGAATGACCACCGCCCCTGCCGCCAGGGCGTCCGTTATGACCGAGTGCGTGTAGGTGGTGTTGGGGGCGTCGAGGATGAGGACGCCCAGGTCCTCCAGGGGCACGCGGGCCAAGACCTCCCCGTTCTTATGCACCAGGAGCGACCCCTGCGAAACGGACAGGTGGTTGCCGTCGCCGGAGATTTCGATCGTGCGTTTAATCATGGTCCAGCCGAACCACGTTGCCCAGAGGATCGACGCGAACCTTGTAAGGGGAAGCGTCTTTGACCGGCCCGCAATGTTTTAGATCGGAGTATGACACATCCCAGCGGTCCTGATCCCTTTCGCTTCGTGCGTCCCAGTGCGGGGCGAAGAAAATGCGGCTGCCGTCCAGTTTGGCGACGACGAAATAATCGGACGCCCCAACGGCTTGCTTTGTTGCCGGGTCCCAGCGGCGGGCAAATACCATCTCTCCTTCTGAGAGCGACATGACGAACGCCTGCCCCGCGGCATCTTCCCGATTGACCGCCTGCTGTGATTCAGGGCGGTTGCCAGTTGGGTTCTTCGGCGGGCGAATGCGTTGAGCGGCCTCGAACATCGTCACGCACTTGCCGTCTCTTGCGCACCAATCACCGGTTGCCGCATCCTCCATGATTTCAACGTGATGATTGTTGCGGCTTATGTGATATCGGAAAAGAGGTTTCCCGGTGCGTGGATTAAGGGCCTGCCGGCGCGTATGAGGGTCGCGCACAGCGATCTTCACCGGGTCGGAGATGGGCCCAATCGTGATGACCGAGCGTATGGGCACGCCGGACAGCATCCGCAGTTTACCCGTCTTGGCGAATTCCTGCATTTGTTTGTCGGTGAAACAGTCGGGGTCAATCTTATTGTCTTTGAGGCATTCGCGGATGACACGGCGCAAATCCCAATCGCGAACGAGGCCGCCTTTACCTAGCGATGGGTCCACCGGCAGGCGTTTGAAATCCTTAAGTTGCATCCGATTCGTGGCGGCCTTTCTGGCCGCCGATGGGGTCATCCCGGCGCTTTCGGACTCTCGGATGAGACGTTTGCGTACCTGGTCATCGGTTTCGGGTTCAGGCATGCGCAACATCTTGGGATTCAAACTGGCGATGGGGCAGCGAATGCGAAAAACGCCTTCCTCTTCGTCCACGGCGCCCCACATGTCTTCCTTGTGCAGATAACCGGTGACTTTCCGTTTTACCGGCCGGTGAGAGACAACCAAGGGGGTTCCGGCGTCCGCGCCTTCGGCCCGCGTTCCATCCAGGTTCGCCTTGTCGAAGACGTTGAAGAGTTGGGAGAGCACTTGGCGGCGGAATCCATCGGTTGTTCCCCAAGGCGGCGGAAGCGGCTCACGCCTGGGCCAGTGGCCTGTGCGTTCATGGTATTCCTCACGCCTGGCCGCGAGTGCGGCCACGTCCTTGATGATTTCCGGGCCGGTCAGGGCGATGACGGCGGCATCTATGGCGTGGTGGCGATGATCGCCCCGGTTCTTTTTTCCAGGTTCTCCGCGTTCTTGCGCATCGGCCGTGGCGTTTGCGGCCGAACCTTCGTCGGCATCCTTCAGATTCTGAAAGAGTTGCCAATCCTTCCGCAGCATGGCGGTATACGAACCCTTGGTAAAGAACACTTGTCGGTGGCCTTCCCGCTCGCCGCCGTAAAGGGAATCGGAGAGGTATGCTCCAACCTGAGTGGCAGCATAAGCGGTTGCCGTTAGTTGGGAGTTGAGAAAGTCCTGCTCCGGCAGCGGGGCGCGATGCAGGTTTTCCCACTTTCTGCGCAACTCCTTTTCCCAGTGCCCCATACGCTGCTCAAGCACGCTGAATTGCTCGGCCTTCAACCATTCTTTTGGTGTGCTATTTCTTTTGCCTCGGTTGGCTTGGCGGTAACATAAAACCTTGTTATTCATGCTGTTATCCTGGGACTTACTGAGCGGGACGATGTGGTCGATCTCAACATCCGTGCCCTTGGCAGCCTGATCCTCGGTGATAACCTTACCCTGGGAGCCGGGTTCCAGATCACTGTAAGGACAAACAGCAGGGCTTCCCTGTTGGCGGCACAGAACCACGCGGTCAACGGCGGCCCGTTGCTGGTGATCCGGCAGCCCGGCCAAACCGAAGTCCAGTATGATTTGCTTGCGTTCTTTTTCACGAAGCCGGTTGGCGGCCAGTATCTTGTTGCGGACCTTCTCGGTTTGCCTGGCCTCCCGGGCCAATTCGATGACGATGCGGTCGGGCTTTCGCCCAAATTTTCGCATGTAAGCCATCACATGTCGGCGGACCTCGTGGATGGCTTTTCGCACGACCGGGTTGGCCAGCATGGGGGCAGGCGGCAGCAGGTTGGGGTGTTTTCGCAGAAAACGGCGGTCCGCCTTCGTCAGGCCCGATCCCCCCAAGGCGTAGCGCTCGCGTTGCTGGGGCGTGGCACCGTTGTCGCCGTCCTCGGCGAAAAGTTGGCGGGCCTGCGTCACGCCACAGCCCCATTCCCGCATGTAAGGTAAGAGATTCAGTATCGCACCCCGAGACAGGTTGAGACGCTTTTCCAGTCTTGGGCGGCCCTTCCACGCCTGGATGAACTTCTCGGCCCCTTCCGGCGACAGCCCCCACCATTCGGCCGCCCCCCTCCGCAATCGCTCCGTGTCGCCGGGGCTTTCGGGATCGAACTTGAGGACCGCGCGGTTGACGGATTCACGCTTCGCGTCGTCCATTTTCAGCCATGCGTCTTCGCCAAAAGCACCGTGCACGATTTCGTGGCAGAACCAGTCAGTGTTGACCTCTTGATCCTTGTCGGCCTCCAGACTCAGGCGGTAGATGTCCGGAAGGTCTTTCTTTTTCAGCGCGGCCTTATCGATGCCCAAAGCCTTACGGACGGTAGCGGGCTTCGCGGTCTTCTGGGATTGCAGGGCCTTCTTCACGCTGGCCCGTTCGTCATCAGTGAGGGGGTGCGGCGTTCCGCCAGCCTCGCGGATGCGAATGTTGTTGACGGTTTCCAGGACCCGGAATTCCTGGGCGTGCATGTCGGCCAAAGGACAGCACCGGTCCGAAGGCTCCAGGTCGCACCGGCCCAGCGTTCCCAGGTTCCAGTAGGTCTTCCGCTGGCCGAAGATAGTTCCCCTCTCGCGCCAGGTCTCATCGGGCGTCGGGTCCTGCAATTGTTTGCGCAAGTCATCGGTGAGCAGCGCAGCGAGTTCGCCGCCGAGTTCCCTTTGCCTTTTCCACAACTCGCCAAACTCCTCTTGGATCAAGTCACGAGTGGCATGGAACTCAAATGCGTCCCGCCGGTTGCGCACCGCGTCATGGTAGAAATGGCACTCTTGGTTCTGGTTGCTGCATTTTGCCGGGCAGTATTCGGGCCTGGACGCCAGATTGCACTTGCCGGGGACGGGATGGCGCCGCTTGTCCATTTCGTCGGCGATGAACTGACCGAAAGTCCCTGCCTTCGATTCCTTCATCGCCGCCGTGAGATGGTCGATGGCTTCCTTGACCTTCCCCTCTTCTTGGTCCTCCGGATCGGTCTGAACACCCCATGCACCTCGCCGCTGGTTCAGGTGAATGAGAACACGACCGAATTCGTAGGGGGTCAGGGCTTCCGTCAAACCTTTTTGCCGCAACTCCCAAGGGTTCTTCTCCACCAATGCCTTCCATTCAATCGCATTGGCGGGAAGGAGTTTGGCCGCCGTCAGTAACTGGCGTAGTCGGCGTTTCCTAGCCGCCCGCCGGGCCAAGTTTTTGCGCTGGGACCGCTTCTCTCGACGGTGCTGGTTCTTTGGCGAACCTCGCTTGGTCTCCGACTCATCAACGCCGGCGGGAAAAACGCTGACGCCCATCACGATTTGCCCCTTGCCGGTGTCAACCCAGGCGCTGCCGACGGAATTGCTGCCGATGTCCAATCCGAGTGTTACTGTCATTGTGGCCCCCTTTCTGTTGGTGTGTCCCTACCGCACTTTTTTTCGTTCAGAACGGATTTCTTGCTTGACCCGCAAAGAGTGCCTTGTATAGTAGTTGTTCAGTGTAACCAATCCTGGCCCGCGACTCTCTTTCCACAACAAGAGAGAATTCGCAGGCACCGCCTTCGGGCGACCGACCGCAGCCAGCAAAAACTGCCTGCGGTTTTTCTTTGAACTGTCGCCACTGGACACCCGCCAATAGTATTGACAAATTCCTGTCAATTGTCCATATTGTTTTGGGGTGTAACCAACCCTGGTTCGCGGATCTTTTCACACCAAGGCCTTTCACGGCCTTTCGTGAAAGGATTCGCAAGGCACCGGCCCCGCGGGGCGCAAGCCTCGCGGCGGCCGTCCTTTTTCTTTGCCACTTGGGTTGCCCCGTCCCCGGTTTCCGCCCCGCCATCGCCGTTTCTCGCCCGATCCTTCCTCCGCGTTCGGAGTTTACCCGCCGTGGCGGGCGGTCTCAGCGGTGAAAGAACGGAGAGTTCCCCGACCCCTGTTCCCCGTTCCCCGTTCCCGGTTCCCGCCGTTGTTTTTCTGCAACAAGTTTTCCACAGCGGCGTATGCCAAAGAGTGCCTGTAAAAAGCCGTCAAATTCCATCAAATTCGGGTCAAAATCGATCAAAAAGGCGACGTTTTCCGTCAAAAAGGCATCAAAAAAGCGCGCGTTTCGTCATGCCCATCTTAACATTTTGGGGGGTCACCCCCTCTGGCGCTAGCGCCAGGGCCGATTTGCCACTCCGGAAGGGTCATTTGGGGGTGGTTCAGGGGTCAATAAGGGCATGTGCAAAAGTTATCCACAAAAAGTGGAAAACACAAACGGCGGGATTGGACACCCGCAGCCCGGCAACGGATACGCCCCTCGTGCCCCGGCCGATCAGGTGGAATCAGGGCGCCAACCGGACTCCGCGGCAGTCCTGCAAGTCCATGACCGGCGGGCCGGCGGCGGCTTCCGGCGTCTCGCGCCAAACACCCCGGACGACGCCGCCCTCGATGCCGCGCGCCGC
>JAPLKX010000500.1 GCA_026387845.1 Candidatus Hydrogenedentota bacterium
GCTGTTCATTGGCGAGAAAGGCATGATCACGTGCGGCGAGTACAGCAACGAGCCGCGCCTCGTGCCGTACGAAAAGCCCGACGTTCCGCGCACCATCCCCAAGTCGGTTGGCCATTACGAGACTTGGATCCAGGCGTGCAAGGGCGGCGAGCCGGCCGGCGGCAACTTCGATTACGCCGGGCCGTTCACCGAAATGGTCCTGCTGGGCAACCTCGCCATTCGCACCGGCCAGAGGATCGAGTGGGACGCCGCGAACATGAATTGCACCAACCTGCCCGACGCCAATAAGTACGTGCGCAGGGAATATCGTGAAGGCTGGAAACTCTAGGCGCGTAGTTCACTAACACCGATCGATTCCAGCAGGCCCGGCTTTCAAGCCGGGCCTGCTTGCGTTGATGGCGCTGGCGTGAAAAACTGACTGGGACAATTGAGACCATTGGGACCATTGGGACGGGAGCCGTGAAAAGCGGGGACATGGAAAGCCGCGAAAAGCAGGGACAGACACGATTTCAAACTGCCGAAATCGAGTCAGTCCCCGTTTTTCGCTCCGGGAGGCACATTCTTTGGCGGCCCTGAGCGTGTGGCTTCATGCAGCCCGGCCCAAAACGCTGCCCGCGGGCAGCGCGCCGGTTTTAATCGGCACGGCCATGGCGTTCGAAGTGGGAAAGCTGCACATCGCTTCCGCGCTCTGCGCCCTCGCAGGCTCGTTGCTCATCCAAATCGGCACCAACCTCGCCAACGACTATTTCGACCACGCCAAAGGCGCTGACGCCCCCGGCCGGCTCGGCCCGGTCCGGGCCACGCAAGCGGGGCTTGTCTCGCCCGCGGCCATGCTGAGCGCCACGGCGGCCGTGTTCCTGCTGGCATGCGTGCCGGGCCTCTATATAGTGTGGCGGGGCGGCTGGCCGTTTGTTGTGATAGGCCTGTTGTCAATCCTGTGCGGAGTCCTGTACACAGCGGGGCCGTATCCGCTGGGTTACCTGGGGCTGGGAGACCTGTTTGTGCTTGTGTTTTTCGGGCCGGTCGCTGTCGGCGGCACGTATTACGTACAAGCTCATGCGATTGGGCGCGACGTCCTGCTTGCGGGGCTCGCCTCGGGGTTACTGTCCGTCGCCATACTGACCGTGAACAACCTGCGCGACGTCGATCAGGACCGGCTCGCGCGTAAAATGACGCTGCCGGTCCGGTTTGGCCGCACGTTCGCCCGGGCCGAATACGGGGTCGCGCTCGCCGTGGCGATTTTGGCGGTACCGGCGATCCTGAGCGGGGGGCACCCGTACGTCCTGCTGGCGATGCTGTCCGGCGTGCCTGCTATTCCCACGTTGCGGACAGTTGTGACTACAATCGACGGGCCGGCCCTTAACGACGCCCTGGCCTCGACAGGTAAAGTATTGCTTGTATTCAGCATACTGTTTTCGTTAGGCTGGATTTTATGAATTCTTCCACAATTGAGATCTATGAGTACAACCTGCCGCTCGTGGCCCCGCTCCATTTGGGGAAGAATGTCCTGACAAACCGGTCCGGGCTTATCATCAAGATTGGGCACGACGAGCGCAAAGCCGGATACGGGGATATCGCGCCCCTGCCGGGATTCAACCCGGAATCCATCGCAGAGGCCCGGGAAGCGGCGATCCGCTGGGCGGATTACGCGCTCGAACTGATGAAATCCAACGAGGACCTGGACGACGAGGAGGTCCTCCGTTCGCTTACGGCGACGCCGTCGGTCCTGTTCGGGGCGGAATGCGCTGCGCTGGGACTCGCCTATGCCGCGGGCGCCACGTTCACCGACGGCCTGTTCAGCAAGACGCGGCGGTACGTCAGCGTCAACGGGTACATCAACGGCCCTATTAAAAGCGCGATCAAAAAGGCCCAGTTCCTGCGCGACAACGGGTACATCGCGGCGAAGATCAAGGTGGGCCGGCAGTCCATTAAAAAGGACGCCGAGATGGTTCACGAAGTGCTGGGCATCGTTGGCGACAGAGTGGAGTTGCGGCTCGACGCGAACCGGGCATGGCGCTACAACGATGCGATTGCGTTCGCCCGCGCCGTCGAAGGCGTTCGCGTGGCGTATATTGAAGAGCCGCTGGCCGACTCATCTCGCCTCGAGCAATTTGCCGGGGAGTCGGGGATGCCCGTCGCGCTCGATGAAAGCATCGCTGAAGGCCTGTATCAGGAGGATTTTTTGCAGAACAAGACCTGGGCGCGTGCCGTCATCCTGAAGCCGACGCTGCTCGGCGGGACGCGCACCGCGGAAGACTGGGCATCTGAGGCCGTTGAATGCGGCCTCAAACCCGTCGTCAGTTCGTGCTTTGAATCGGGCGTCGGCCTGATCGCGCTCGCCCACCTCGCCGCCATCATCACCGAAGAGGATATTCCCGCGGGCCTCGATACCTACGAGTGGCTCGCCGAGGACCTGCTCGAACGCCGGTTCCAGGCGCACAACGGCAGGCTCGACCTCGCCGAACTCGATGAGTGCGCCGCAAGCATCCGGCTCGACCGGATGGAGTGCATCTACCGTGCCTGATTCGCCGGTCGCGGCGGAATCCTGTTCCAACCTCCCTGCAATCGTCACCGCGCATGGCCGGCTCTCATTCGGCGAACTGTCATTCGGCGAACTGGACTCGGCCTCGGCGCGCGCCGAACAACGCCTCCGGGGATCCGGCGTCATGCGCGGCGATATCGTGGGCGTGGCGCTGGGGCAGACGGTCGAGGCGGTGGTGATGCTGCGGGGGCTGATGCGGATTGGCGCCGCCGCGTGTATGATCGACCCCCGCTGGCCGCAGAACGAGATCGACAGGGCCATGTCTGCCGCCGGATGCATCCGGCTCATTGACCGATTCACGATCGAAGAGGCCGACGCCGAAGTGAAACCTCCCAATATCGATCAGAGCCAACCCGCGACCATCTTCTTTACGTCCGGCAGCACGGGCGAACCAAAGCTGGCCCTGCATTCAGTTGATAATCACGTACAAAGCGCGCTCGCCAGCAATGCCAACATGCCGCTCGCGCCCGGCGACCGGTGGCTGCTCTCGCTGCCGCTCCACCACGTTGCGGGGATCGCGATCCTGTTCCGCTGCGCGTGCGCGGGCGCCGCTGTCGCCGTGCCCGACGTGGAAATGCCGCTCGCGCGCGCGATCGAGGCCCTGCGCCCAA
>JAPLKX010000446.1 GCA_026387845.1 Candidatus Hydrogenedentota bacterium
TCATGTTTCCGCTTGATCTATGCCTGAGCCTGCGTCGTTGATGGCAGCTTGTGGTCTGGACGGCGCGGGCGAGGACGACGCGGCTGAGAAGCCGGCGCCTACTCCTGTATAATGACTCTATGAATCTTCGGGACCTTTGCCGGAAATATGGGATAGAATTCAAAAAGCGCCTTGGGCAGAACCTGCTGCTGGACGACAACATCAACCGGATCATGACGGAAGCGGCGGCGATTTCGGCAACGGACCACGTGGTGGAGGTCGGTGCGGGTTTGGGCGCGCTGACTCGGTATCTGGCGGCGAAAGCGGGGGCGGTGCTGGCGGTTGAAATCGACGCTTCGTTCATGCCGGCGCTGGAAGACCAGTTCGGCGCAACGGAAAACGTCAAACTGTTCCGGGGCGACATCCTCAATCACAGCCTGCCCAAACTGATCGACGAGTTCATCCCCGGCGGCGAAACCTACAAGATGGTTTCAAACCTTCCGTACTACATCACGACGCCGATCCTGTTTCATTTCCTCGAATCGCCGCTGCATTTCGAGCGGCTGGTCGTGATGGTTCAGGAAGAAGTGGCACTGCGGATGGCCTCGAAAATCAACACACGCGAGTACGGCATACTCGCGCTCGCCCTTCATCTGAACGCGGAACTGGACATTGTGCACCGGGTCCCGCGGACCTGTTTTGTGCCGCAGCCGAAGGTTGACAGCGCGGTGGTCCGCATCCGGTTGCGGGCCAAGCCGCTGTATCCCGATCTCGAACCGAAGTTTCTTATGGGACTCGTGCGTGCGGCGTTTTCGCAACGCCGGAAAACGCTGCGCAACTCGTTGACGAAGACCGGCGTGTTCGGCGCGCCGCGGGAGATTGTGAATCAGGCGTTCGAGGCGACCGGCATTGATGCGGGCCGGCGGCCGCAGACGATGAGCCTGGACGAATTTGCTGCGCTGGCGCGCGAGATCAAAGCGCGCCTTGACTGATAAGGCTGAATAGGTGATGGAGAGCATGAACAAGAAAACAAAGCCTGGCGGCGGCGGCGAAATCGAGGAAAGCATCATTGACAGCCTGTCGAGCGGCGTGATGGTTTTCGACTCGAACCTCCGGCTGTTGATGGCAAACCATGCCGCAGCCGAGAACCTCGAGGTGCAGATCGACTCGTTGGCTCGAGGCGAGCGAGTCTCAGACCTGCCGCTGCCGGCGGAGTTCCGAGCGTTCGTGGAGAATGCGCTGAACTCGCGCAGGCCGCTCGAGCGCCAGGAAGTGGTGATCCGCGCGCCGGACGGATCGAGAAAAGAGATCGGCCTGTCGGGTTCGTTGTTGCGGGGCCCGGCGGATTTCAACGGGATGGTGTTCCTGTTCGTGGACATGACGGAGCGTCGGGCGCTCGAGCGCGCGGCCGAACTGAACCGGCAACTGGCGCAGATTGGCGGGCTGACGGCGGGCGTGGTGCATGAGTTGCGCAACCCGCTCAGCGTGATCAGCGGGCTGGCCGAACTGATCCAACGGAAAATGGATGAGGCCGACCCGCGCCGGACAAACGTCCTGGCGATCGCCGACGAATCGCACAGGATGGAGCGTTCGATATCGCAGTTTCTGGGTTTTGCGCGGCCGTTTGAACTTGAACCGATCCTGTGCGGGCCGCGGGCAATCGTGCAGCGGGCCATCGCGCTTTCGCGGGGCCGCGCCGAGAAAAAAGGCGTGAAGGTCGAGCTACGGCCGGGCCCGGCATTGCCCGAGGTGCGGGCGGACCTCAACATGCTGGCGCAGGCCCTGAACAACATCATCACAAATGCCGTCGACGCGGTCGATAAAGGCGGCAAGATCGAAATAGACGTTCACGAAGACGATGAGGAAATCGTTTTCGATATCATCGACAACGGCCCCGGCGTCCACGTTGGCGAGAAGGAAGACATTTTCAGCCCGTTCTTCACCAGGAAAGAGTCGGGCACAGGCCTCGGGCTGGCGATCTGCCACAGAATCGTGACGGCGCACGGCGGGAGCGTTGCGTACAAGAACCGCGAGGAAGGCGGCGCGGAGTTTAGCGTGCGCATCCCGGTGCGCATGCGTCTTTAGGTTTTAGCCACAAAGAACGCAAAGAGAACAAAGAAAAAACTTACTCTTGTTCGGCGGCTTCGGGGTAGGCGGCGGCAGTGGCGGGTTCGGCTGGGGGCGCCATGGTGGTGCCGGTGGCGAGCCGCATGATTTTTTCCTGGGTTGCTTCTCTGCGGGCCAATTCGCCTGCGAGCCTTCCTTCGTGCATGACAAGAATCCGGTCGCACATGCCGAGGACTTCGGGCAATTCACTCGAGATCATGAGAATCGACGCGCCGTGGCTGGCAAGTTCGTTCATCAGCTTGTAGATTTCGACTTTGGCGCCGACGTCGATGCCGCGCGTGGGCTCGTCGAAGATGAGGACCTGCGACTTGGTGAACAGCCACTTGGCCAGGACGACTTTCTGCTGGTTGCCGCCGCTGAGGTTTTGCACGACCTGCTCGACGCTGGGCGTCTTGATCTGGAGTTCCTTGACGTACTTCTTGGTGACATCTCGTTCGGACCGGCGATTGATGAAAACGATCTTCACGAGCGACTTGAGGTTGGCGAGCGTTGTGTTTTCCCTCACCGTCATGCCCAGCACGAGCCCCTGGCCTTTTCTGTCTTCGGTAAGCAGGCCGATGCCTCTGGCTATAGCGTCCTGCGGCGACTTGATTGTGACGGCCCGGCCGCGCAGATAGACCTGGCCGCTGTCGATGGGATCGGCGCCGAAAATGGCTCGCGCGACTTCGGTCCTGCCAGCGCCGACAAGACCCGTAAGGCCGACAACCTCGCCCGCGCACACGTTGAACGACACGTCCCGGAACGCGCCGGCCCGGGTCAGCCGCTCGACGCGCAAGAGTTCTACGCCGGGCGCGAACACCTGTTTGGGGAACTCGTCTTTGAGTTCTCTGCCCACCATCATGTGAATGATCTTTTCCCGCGTCATGTCGGCGACATCGCTGGTGCCGATGTACTGGCCGTCGCGCATGACGGTGACTCGGTCGCCGACCTCGAAGATTTCTTCGAGCCGGTGGGAGATGTAGATGAGGCCGATGCCTTGTGCGCGCAGGGTGTGGATGAGTTCGAACAACGCCTTGAGTTCGTGTTCGGTAAGCGTGGCGGACGGCTCGTCCATGACGATGATTTTGGAGTTGAACGAGAGTGCCTTGCCGATCTCGACCATCTGCTGCTGTGCGACGCTGCATTCGTTGACGGGCTTGCGCACGTCGAGATCGACTTTGATCCGGGCCAGGATCTCTCGTGCGTCCCGGTACATTTTGGACCAGTTGATGAAGGGGCTGTTGCCGAGCCGCGGTTCCCGGCCCAGGAAGATGTTTTCGGCAACGCTGAGGTAGGGGCTGAGGTTGAACTCCTGGTAAATCATGCTGATGCCGAGTTGCTGGGCGTGGTGGGGCGACTGGATCTTGACGGCCTCGCCGGACAGCAGGATCGACCCCGAATCCATCGGTTGCGCGCCGGCCAGGATCTTCATCAGGGTCGATTTGCCCGCCCCGTTTTCGCCAACCAGACAGTGGACCTCGCCCGGGCGCAGGTCAAACTGGACGTTGTCCAGCGCCACCACGCCCGGAAACCTCTTGGTGACCGCCCGCATCTCCAGCACAAACGCGCTCATACGTTT
>JAPLKX010000402.1 GCA_026387845.1 Candidatus Hydrogenedentota bacterium
GAAACCATTCCCCTGTCGAGACGCCCCATCTGCCCCTACGAGCAGGCCCAATACAACACCGCACTCGCAGACGCGCTCGACCTCTCGTGTGCCGTCGGCAGAATCCATCCGTTTGCCATCCACATCGCACACAACATCGCGATCCTCCAAGTCATGCTCGGCAGGGCCGCAACCGAGATGCGCAACGCAAATCTCGTCTCTGAAACCCGCGCACAATCCGACAAATACACCTTCAATCACGAACAAGTACGGCCACACATCACCGCCATCACCCGGATCGGCGGAGAACTCCGCAAGTATCTCGCATTCCTCGCAAAAAGCGCTCCTACCGAAACCAAATGGGACTTCTACCAGGACCGCCGAAGATGGCTCCGCTCCACTGAACCCGGACCCGACCCCGACCAATTCCAATACGTCCCGCCCGACGAGAAAAAGATCGCCGCTCAACACGCTCAAGAAGCCAAATGGCAAGCCCGAAAATCCCTAACCCGCGCCGTACTACTCGCCAACGACAACCTCGAAACCGACGCCCTCGAGCAATGGCGCCAAGCCTCACTCGCCGACCCGTCTTTCACCGACACCTGGACCACCCATCTCCGAAAATCCGTCCGCGCCCGACAACGCGCCAGTCGTAGGTCCGAAATGATTTCGGACCTACAGGTCAACCCGCCGCCGTGATGACCAATCCACCCCGCCCAAAGTTGAATAGCACCTCGACGTCGCTTCCGTAGGTGCGGTCGTCTCGCCCGCACCGTCCAGACCACAAAGCTATCCGTCAACGCGCCCAGCCGGCCTCCAATTAATGGGCCCGGTTGTTGGATGGCGCGGGCGAGACGACCGCGCCTACACAAAAGTCGTCCGTGTCAGTCCGTGCTCCGCTAAACAGACTTCAACGCGCGCCACAACCCGCAGGAAGAAAAGCGCGGTGCGTATCTGTTGACGGGTTAAGGGACGGTGTGGCGATGGCGGTTGGGAAAGGTGTTCGTGGAGTGGTGGTGTGGTACAATCGGCCAGTTTGGGGAAGACGAACGGGAGAGATCAGCAGTGACCAGGGAACACCTGCATGTAGTTTATATTCGCCCGTCGACGTACGACGACGAAGGGTATGTGATCCGGTTCTGGCGGGGCGTGTTGCCGTCGAACACGCTGGCGTGCCTGCAAACCCTCACTAAGTCCGTGGCGGAGAACGAGTTGGCGCACGCAGACGTGACCGTCGAACTGTTGGACGACACGGTGCAGCGGATTCCCGTGAGCCGGATCGCCCGGATGCGGCGCGAGGGAACCCAGGTGGTGGTGGGATTCGCGGGCGTACAGAGCAACCAGTTCGAGCGTGCGTCGGACCTGGCGCTCGAGTTCCGGAAAGCCGGCGTCCAGGTGATGATGGGCGGGTTCCACGTCAGCGGCGTCCTGGGGCTGTTCGACAAGCCGACGCACGAGCTCGAGCGGCTGCTCGATGCGGGTGTGTCGCTGGTGCGCGGCGAGGCGGAAGCGCCGGGCGCACTGGCGGCTATCCTCGAGGACGCGCTGATGGGCGAGATGAAGCCTATCTACAACATCCTGGATTTCCCGGACCTGAAAAACGCGCCGGTACCGCGGATGCTCGGGGATTTGCAGAAGCGGTTTGTCTCAAAAGAGATGGCGACGATCGACACGAGCCGGGGCTGCCCGTTCAACTGCTCGTTTTGCACGATCATCAACGTCCAGGGAAGGAAGATGCGCTACCGGAGCTCCGAGTGCGTCCTGAAGGCCATCGAAGAAAACCACGCCGAAGGCATCCGAGTATATTTTTTCACCGACGACAATTTTTCGAGAAACCCGGTGTGGTCGGACATATTCGACGGCCTGATCGCGATGAAAGCGCGCGGGATCAACATCATTTTCATGATGCAGGTTGACACGAATGCGTACAAGATCCCGGGGTTTGTCGAGAAGGCGGAGAAGGCGGGCTGTTACCTGGCCTTCATCGGGATGGAGAGCGTGAACCCGGTGAACCTCGAGGCGATCGGGAAGCAGCAAAACCACGTCCACGATTACGCCGAGATGGTCGAGACCTACCACCGGCACAACATCCTGGTACACGTCGGCTACATCATCGGGTTGCCGGACGACACGCGCGAGTCGGTAAACCGCGACATGGACGTGCTGCGGAACGAGGTGAAGGTGGATTTCGCCTCGTTGTTCATGATGGTGCCGCTGCCCGGCTCGAAGGACCACTGGCGGATGATGCAGGAGTGCGTCCCCACCGACGCCGATTACAACAATTACGACGGGCTCCACGAGACGTTCAAACACCCGAAGATGGCCCCCGGCATGTGGCGAAAGGCCTACGACGAGGCCATGCACAGCCTGTACGGCAAGGAGAACATCGTCAATACGCTCCTGCGAACCCCCGCCGGGCGGCGCGACCACATGTACTGGGTGTCGATCTGGTACCGGTACTGCACGCTCGAAGGCATCCACCCGATGGCGACGGGCATCTACCGGCTCAAGGACCGGAAGTCGCGGCGGCCCATTTTCGGGCGCGAGAACGTGGTGAAGTACGCGTGGCGGCGAGCCAAGGACGCGGTTCACGGGTTCCGGCGGTACGCGGGGATGTTCTTCGAGTTTGAGGAAATCTGGATGCTGACCCGGGAACCCGACGACCCAAGGTGGAAAACCCTGGCGGCGCTGCGGACGCGGTGGGCGGAGGTCCAGCAACACGTGGCGGACTGCAACCTGCGGGGCCGGTACGACGATGCGGTCCAGGAACTCAAGGCGATGCTGGCGGCGGCGTCCGAGCATATGACGCAACTCGCGCGGGGCTCGCGGCTGAGTTGCATCGGGCGGCGGCGGCTGCGGCGGATGGTGCGCGAAGTCGAGAGTTTCTCAAAGAAGTTTGACCTGCAACTGCCGGGCTGGCGCAAGGTGGTCGACGCGGAACAGTACATCGGCGAGCGGATCGTCGCCGGCTATGAGGAGACGGCGATCCGGTACGTGGCGACCCGCCGCAGAATGACCAACTACCGCCACGACTTTTTCCAGCGGCTGGCGACGGGCCGGGTGTGGGTGGTCGACTTGCTCAAGGTGCCGTACGCGGTCCTGCTCGAGATATTGCTGGCGTGCCGGTTCAGCGTCCGGGTGTTCACGCTCAACAAATAAGCGCGCCAAGAGGCGCGTTCGCGCGCCAGAGAGGCGTGTTCGCGCGCCAGGGAGGCGCGTCGCGCTGGGGACCGCGGTCAAGGCGATGGTGTTTATGGGCTACAAATTTCTGGAACACACCGCGGACGTCCAGGCGGAATGCCGGGCCGAGACTTTTACGGGCCTGCTCGAAGCCGCCGCACGCGCGCTGTATTCGGTCGCACTCAACAAACAGCACAAATCCGTCAAGACGTCCCACGAACTGTTTGTGTCGGGGGCCGGCCACGAGGAGGTGGTGATCCGGTGGCTGCAGGAACTGGTGTTCCTGCTCGAAACGGACGGGTTCGTGGCGGTCCGGTTTGGGTGGGACGGGTCGCATATGGAGGCGCCCAAAGGTGTGTTGAGAGCGGGGCCCAGTGCCGTCCTGACGGTTCACTGCACCGCGGAAGGGTATTTCTGCGATCCCGAGGACAGGGGCGAGGAAGTTAAGGGGGCGACGTACCACGGGCTGAACGTGGAGAAAACCGAAGAGGGGTATACGGCAAGGATCATCTTTGACTTGTGAGCGAGATGAGTGGACATGGTGGACATGATGGACATAGTGGACGGCGCGGCAGGGCATGCGGTGGGGTCGCGCTCCCGCGCGACCGTTTCTTGTCGCCACCGCC
>JAPLKX010000152.1 GCA_026387845.1 Candidatus Hydrogenedentota bacterium
GGTATTTGATGGCGTGCCGCAGTGGAACTCGACGGTGTTGTCGCCGCCGGCGAGCACGGGTGCCTCCCCTTGCGGCGCAATTTCAGCGATGAGTTCGCCTTTTTGGCCGTAGAGTTTGCAGTCGGTCATCGATCTGAACTCGAGGTAGCTGCCGCTTTCAATCTCGACGGGGAACATGACGGTTTTCCCGCCGATCGCGACGCTCGGGTTGATCAGCTTCGTGCTCACGAGCGGGAGCGCCTTGATTGGGCTGACGTATGTTGTGACGGTTTGGCCCGGCGGCAGGTTGTTGTACCACAGCGAGACTTTTTCGACCTGCCCGTAATCAACCAGCTCGCGGTAAATCGAATAGCTATTGCCGTACGGCCATGAGTATTCTTCAATCCGCCCGCCTTCCATCTCGATCAGCTCGAAATACCGCCAGCCGGTGAAGTCGAGTATGACGTAGTGGTCGCCCATCCCCCCGTTGGTGGTGTGCTCAGGGCTGCGCAACTGGACGTTGAGCAGGGCGCCCGATCCATCGCCGTATACCCACACGCCCAGCGCACGCTGACCGCCGATGTTGAGGTACGGGCTATAGACTTTGCTGATCTTCGCCCACGCGCCGACGGACTCAGGTCGTTCGTTGACGCCCGTCAATTTGCCACTGCTCGCGCCGGCTTTCACCTGCTCCGTTGATGCCTCCAGCTTCATCGTCACGCCCTGTTGCGCGGCCCGGTCGGCGAGACCGTCAGGATTGGCGAAATCTTCGACGACTGCCGCGCCCGGATCGTCGTACGGCGCCGCGGCCATCAGCGCCTCGATCCTGAACTGCGCCGGCTGCCCGCCAAACTTGTTGGTCGATGTCCATTTGTTGCTCCACCCGTCGATGCGCTGCACCTTATGCCGCTTGTACTCGACGGGCCGGAACCGCCACGCACCGCCGTCCGCCTGTTCGAGCGTGAACTCGTCGCCCGGAACGCGCAGTCGCGCCTTGACCTCCTCCGAAAAATACCCCGCGTGCCTCAGTTCCTCATACTGCCGGAAGATGGGCGCGAGCCGCTCATAGGCCGGGATGGAGCCGATGTTGCCGGGGTTGACGCCCATCAGGCTGATGCTCATGTCGGCCCCCAGGCATTTGCACATCAGGTACTCGATGTCGTCGGGATACGTAGGTTCTTGTTGCGGCGCGTTCGGGCTGGCGTCCCACGTCTTGACGGCCCACCACCCCAGGTTCATCGGCAGGAACATGCCCGCCCCGCTCTCGTTGGCTTTGAGGTGCGAGTCGATGAACCGCTTGTGTGACCGCATCGGGTGATCCCACGCGCCCATCCGCGCACGCACGTACCACAGGTGGTGATGAAACGTGCTCATCTCGAACAGGGCAGGTTTGTTGAGACGCTTGGCGATCTCGAACACAAACTTCGACCCGTAATGCCACGCGTTCTCCCCGCCCCCAAGAATGTCCTCGCCATCCAGCGCATCCAGGTAGATCATGTCAAAGCCGCACTCATTGAATGCGTCCGCCGTATTCTTCGCCACTTCCTCGAGCAGCGTCGAGTCGCCGTCCGGCGTGAACAGGCCGAAACACTCCTTGAGATGATGCACCTTGGCGCCCGCGGCATGTTCAGCGGCCTTGGTGCCCAGCGCCCCCCGCACGCATTTCGTGAACGCGTACGGCGCCTGTTTCGAGACCTCCCCGTACGTGATTAGTTCGTCGTCAATCTGGATCGTCACGCTGTTCCGGACAAAGAACCCCGTTGTTGTGTGCATCTTGTCTGTCGACTCGGCAACGGGCACGGTCGTGGCGTCTATAGCGAGCGCCTCGGCCAGCGTAAAGGTCGCGTCCTTTCCAAGCCGCGGGTCAGGCACCGGCGTAACGTACGGCGTGTTCTTGGCGATGAAGAACGCATAGGTGTGAAGTCCCGCGCTGATCCCCGCCGCGTGCAGCTTATCCGTGACGGCCTTGACGCTCGCGCGTCCGTTGGGGAACAACGTCGGGTTGGGCACGTAGTCGCCGAACCGCAGCGAGCCGCCCGTGTGGAAATCGATCTGGTTCAACCCCAGCGTTTTCACGAATGCGATCCAGGCGTCGACCGTCTGCTCGGTCAATTCGCCGAAATCGAACAGGTACGACCCGCGGTTGATCTCCGCGTCGAGCGCCCACGGGCCGCCGATGCGGTCGCCGATGTTGGACTTCGGCAACTCGTCCGCCGCGCTCACCACCTCTTTCATGATGTCCCGCAACTGCGCCATCGGGCAGCCAATCACCGCCACCTTGGCGCCCTTCATCCCAAACCGCGCGTAACACAGCGCCTGGAGCCTCGAGTTGGGACCCGGTACCTGCGGGACGTTTGTCTGCAGGTTCAACGCCAGCGCACACGCCGCAAACGGTTCGTCGAGTTTCCCCGCCAACTGCAGGGCCGAGTCCAGAAACGTGAGCGACTCGACATCGCCCTGCACGTCTATCACCTCAAACCGGACGTAATGCGGCTGGATATCGACGCCGATGCTGGCCGTCACCCCAGCCTCGCCAAACGTGCAGACAAGCCGCCCGTTACCAAACGTGATCGCGGAAGCCGCAACTGTCTTCCCTGCCTTCTGAACCTGCATGGCGAACGGAGCTTTGGCGGGATCGGCGTATTCCTTGCCGCCGGTTTTGTCGAAGAAACTCACATTCCGGCCATCGGGCCCGATCACCCAGCGCACCAGATCGTTCTCGATCGTAACGTTATTTGCCTGTCCCAGTGCTGCGCCCGCAAACAGCAGAATAACCGCTGAACACATTGCCTTCATGGTATCTCCCTCCTCTTGATCGGCCTGATTATACACCCCGCCTTGACCTCGGCTTGAGTGGTACGGAATATTCTCTCTTCGCCTTTGTGTCCGTCCTTCCAGACTCCAGCTACAGTCTGCCTTCTTGCTTTTTCGCATTGACAATTTTGTCAAAAACCGTTTCCGCCTCTTCCACCAAAAATAAATATTTTTCAGCACCACACCAGCACTATGCGCATCTATTTCACCATCTACTCGTCTTTTGTCAGCCAAATCCCCCTCGTTCCGCAAAATCCAACCACTTCCAAGAATGACATGGGGTGATTTCACCCCAAAAAAACACAACAACTCAAGCTATATAAAACAGACGGATATTGATCATGCACACGAGCACCGCAAACAGCCCGCTAACGCCCCGGCGGACCCATCACCTCCGTCCCACGGGTCTCACTCGTCCCATCCGTCCCAGTTTCATCCTTGCATCCTTCAATCGAAATTGTGGTGCGGGCGTCTCGCCTGCACAGCCTCCAGACTCCGGACTCCGGTCTCCGGCCTCAAATTCCCTTTGGCGTGGCTGTGGATTATACTGTGCCGCGGACTTTCACCTGGAGGATTCGATATGAGCAAGAGGATATCGCGTCGAGGTTTTTTGACGGCGACAGCGGCGGCGATTGTGGCGCCGATGGTTGTGCCGGCGTCGGTTTTGGGCAAAGGCGGGGCAACGCCGCCTTCCGAACGGATTACGGTGGCGGGGATTGGCATTCATGGCCGGGGTTCCGGCGACATGGAATGGCTGCTTGGCAACGATGACGTGCAGGTCCTTGCCATCTGCGACCTCTGGAAGCAGCAGCGGGAAAAGATCAAAGACATGATCGACCGCCATTACGGCAACAAGGACTGCGCCATGTACCGGGACATCCGCGAGTTCCTTGTCGAGCGGCCCGACATCGACGCCGTGCTGATCGCCACCGGCGACCATTGGCACGCCCAGGCGGCCGTTCGATCGATGCGCGCCGGCAAGGACGTCTATACCGAGAAACCCTCTTGCATGACGATCGCCGAAGGCGAGGCGGTCGTCGACGCCGCCCGCAAGTATGGCAGGGTCTATCAGACGGGCACGCAGCGGCTCAGCGAAGCCAACCACGTGTTCGCGATCGAAATGGCGAGGACAGGCCGGCTCGGGAAAGTCAGTACGGCCTACGCCCATATCGCGCCGTGGGATTCGGCCAAAATGGGCAACGCCTGGAAACCCGAGGAGCCGCTTCCGCCGAAAGAAGAGATCGACTGGGACATCTGGCTCGGCCCCTGCCCCTGGCGGCCGTTCAACAAGGCGTACGTCAGCGGCGACTGGCGCGGCGTCTACGATTTCCATACAAGCTGCATCGGCGAATGGGGCGCGCACACGTTTGCCCAGGCCTACGCGGGCCTCGACGTGAACGGCAAGCCGCCCTGCAAATACCAGTACGTGGACAACGACAGCGGCGACGGGATGGTGTGTACGTTCCCGAACGGCCAGAAAATGGTGTTGTCGCGCGGCGATAAATACTGGTACGGGTCGTGCGGCGAGCGGTTCGACGGCGAGCGCGGCTGGGTGGGCGCCGCCGACGGCTACTCGGCCCCGGAAGCCTCGTCGCCGGACATCCTGGCGGAGTACAAGCAAGTGGTGGGCGAATACGTGGCCCGCACGGGCCGGTCGCTCGACCACATGCGCAACTTTCTTGACTGCGTCAAGTCGCGCGAACAGACCGTGGCCAACGCGCTCGTCATGCACAACTCGATGCAGGCCGTTCACGCCGCCAACATCTGCATGTGGCTCGGCAGAGACCTCGAGTTCGACCCCGAAACCAAAATGTTCGTCAATGACGACGAAGCCAACCGGATGCGGGCACGCGCGCAGAGGGAGCCTTGGGTAATATGAGATCAAATTCGAAAGGAACACGCGAAATGGTGCGGAACTTCACCATTGTACTTGTTTTAACCCTGGCCTCTGCCGCCGCGGTGGCGCAAAACGCCGATCCTCTCGCCGTGCTGAAATCGGACGCGCCGCTCGAGCAGAAATCGCAGGCGTGCATCGCGCTGTCCGTTCACGGCGGCGTGGAGGCGGTGCCTGTGCTTGCCCCGCTGCTTACAGATGAAAAACTGTCGCACATGGCGCGGTACGCGCTTGAACCCATGCCGTTCCCGGAAGCCGGGGCGGCGTTGCGCGACGCGCTCGGAAAGACGTCCGGCCGGCTCCAGGTGGGGGTGCTCAATTCGCTCGCCGTGCGCAAAGACGTCGAGGCCGTGCCGGAACTCATCAAGCTGCTCGCCAGCCCCGAGCCGGACGTTGCGCAGGAAGCGGCGCGGGCGCTCGGCGTGATTGGCGCGCCCGAAGGCATTGGGCCGATCGAGGCGGCGATTGCCAATCCGGCGTTGCCGCCGGCCAATTTGCTTGGTTTCTGCCACGCCCTGCTGATTTACGCGGACGGGCGGGCGGATCAAGCTTTGGGTATCTACAACTTCCTGATCGAGACGCCGAACACGCCGGCGCAGGCGCGCGCCGCAGCGCTCCGGGCCAAGGCGCTCGCCACGGCGGGTGCTCCTGAATGCTTGGCGCAACTGGCGGATTCGATAAAATCTCAAGACAAAGCCACGTTCAACGCGGCGATCCGTGCCGCGCGCGAACTGCCCGGCGGCGATGACGTTGCGGCCGCGTTGGCGGGGGTGCTGCCCGCGCTGTCCGGGGGGCGGAAAATCGCCCTGATGCAGGTGCTCGGCGAGCGTGGAAGTGCGGCTGCCGGGCCTGCGCTGATGGTGGAAGCGAAAGAAGGCGCGGTCGAGACGCGCGTCGCCGCGCTTAACGCGCTGACACGCATCAAGTATGCGCCCGTGCTCGAGGTGATGCAGCAGTTGGTGTTGAACGAAGACGCCGCGCTTGCCAAGGCCGCGCGAAACGGGATCGGCTACTTCCCCGGCGACGAGGGCGACGCCGTCCTCAGGTCGATGGTCGAGAGCAATCAAACGGATGTGCGCCTCGTTGCCGTGGAACTGGTGGGCGACGGGGGGCTGCCCAGTCCTGTGGGCATCCTCATGAAAGCGGCCGACGATCCGGAAGAAGCCGTGCGTGTAGCGGCGCTCAAAGGCCTGCAAGACTCCGCGGGCCCCGAACAAATCCCGGCGCTGGTCGACCGGCTTTTGAAGAATGGCGCGGCGAGCGAGATGCAGGCGACGGAAAAAGCCCTTCAGGCGCTTTCGGGTCGGCTGAAACGGGCCACGGGGCCGTGGCCGGCTACGGGGTCAACGTCTCTACTGGCGGACGGTCTGGTGCCGGCGCTCGAGAGGTCCAGTGGCGAGGCGCGGCTGGCCGTGCTGCGCCTGCTCGGCTCGACAGGCACAACCAAGGCGCTCGAGATTGTAAAGGCGGCGGCGAATGCACCCGACGCCGCCGTGAAGGACACGGCGTTGCGGACGTTGTGCGACTGGCCGAACCCGGAAGCGCTGCCGGTGGTGATGGACCTGGCGAAGACGTCGGGCGATGAGACCATCAAAGTGCTGGCGACGCGTCGGGCCGTGTCGCTGCTTACTAACAGCAACCTTACGAATGCAGAACTGCTTCCACAGATTATGACGCTGATGCAGATTGCGTCCACGCCTGATCAGAAGAAGGCCGTAGTTGGCGGGCTGGCGGAGGTGCATAGCGCCGAGGCGTTCGAGCAGGCCCTGCGCCTGCTTTCCGACGAGACGGTGCGGGGTGAAGCTGTTCAGGCCGCACGCACCATCGCCCGAAATCTCGGCGGCGATGCCCGCGAACAAACCGGCCTGCTCAACGGCAAAGACCTCACCGGCTGGGAAGGCCACATCGAGTACTGGCGGTTCGAAGACGGCGCGATCGTCGGCGAGAGCAAAGCCAAACTCGAGCGGAACAATTTCCTGTGGCCGGCCGTCGAGGTTGGAAATTTCTACATGGCGGTCGACGTCAAACTCGAACCGGCCACGGGCAACGGCGGCATCCAGTTCAGGTCGAAAAAAGTCGACGACTACGGCCAGGCGCTCGGCTACCAAGCCGACCTCGGGCAGGACGTCTGGGGGCGCCTCTACCACGAGCACGGTAGGGGTAAGCTTGACTGGACGGATCGTGCTGATTCTGCCGTCAAACCTGGCGATTGGAACCACTACGAAATCCTCGCCATCGGCCCCGCGATTTGGCTGGTCGTAAACGGCAAGCTGGGCGCGGCCTGCCTCGATTTCGACGGCGAGCGGACGGGCCTGATCGGCGTCCAACTCCACGGCGGCCCCCCGCAGAAGGTGCAGTACAAAATCCTGAAGCTCGTGCACAACCCCGAGGTCGAAATCGAAAACATCAGCACCGAGGCAATGCTAAAGGCCCTGAAACCGCCGCAAGAGCAATAACCGGATGAAGTTATGGGACGCCCCCACAACGTGCGGTGAGAAGCTCGGCCGGGGGTATCTTAACATATGAAAGCATGAATAGGCCTCCAAACCTCTTGACAATTA
>JAPLKX010000611.1 GCA_026387845.1 Candidatus Hydrogenedentota bacterium
CCGTCCTGGACGAATCGGTTTCAGACGAGCCGCTGCAGTTGAAAGGCCCTTTTGTCGATTTGTTTGATGCGACCCTGCCGGTGGTTCGGGAGAAGGTGTTGTCGCCGGGCCAGCGGGCATTGCTCTACGACGTGCAGTGGACCCGGAAGATATGCAATTGCCCGAAGGTCCTCGCTGCGGCAGGCCGGGTGCGTGGGAAGTCATACAAGGACAAGGTGCTGACGTTCACGGTGCGGGGCCCGGCGAACGTGCGCGGGGTGGCCCGAATCCTGGCGCCGACAGCCCCCAAATCCGTGACGGCCAACCCGCCGCGGGCATTCGAGCAGGCGTGGGACACGGATACCGGGCTGCTGCTGAGTTGGGAGCACACGGCAGAGGATATCGAATTCAGGGCGGAATTCTGATCCAAACAGGAATTGTTGTAAACTATTGGGAAGCTGGATGTATGGGCACGGGTGCAGCGGCGTGGTAATTTCACGCCGTCCTTCGCGGTGGATCTGCCGCGAGTCAGTTCGATTGGTCGCGGCGTCATTGTGTACCCTGGATAATTCTGGTAGACTTCCTTTGTTTGGGTACTGGAGCCATGGCAGGTCATGATAGAACCGAAGTTTGTTGAGCGGATTTCGACGGAACTGGGCTTGGAACAGAACGTGGTGACGGCGGCGATACGGTTGCTCGAAATTGGGGCGACCGCCTCTTTTATTGCCCGGTACCGCAAGGACCTGACGGGCGGGCTGGACGACGCGCAAATCGAGGCCATCGCCGACGCCAACAACTACTTCATCGGCGTCACCAACCGGCGACACGCCGTCCTCGAGGCCATTGAAAAACAGGGCATGCTGACCGATGAACTCCGCCAGCGGATCGAGCAGTGCGCCACCAAGACCGAACTGGAAGACATCTACCTGCCTTTCAAGCCCAAGCGCAAGAATAAAGCCACCCAGGCCGAAGAACAGGGACTGACCCCGCTCGCCGACTTCATCATGAAGCAGCTCCCTGGAATCCAATCGTTGGAAGAACACACGGACTCGTTTGTCAAACCGGAAAAGGGAGTCCTGTCCCCCGAGATGGCGATCGAGGGGGCGCGGTACATACTGGCGGAACGGTTTGCTTTGGATCCCCACGCGCGCGGCACCATGCGCAGGAAAATGCTCGAAGAAGGCACGCTTACCGCCAGGGCCACCAAAAACGCCGAGGGCGCCAAAACCAAGTACGAATCTTATTACGGGTTTTCGGAGCCGGTGTCCAAGGTGCCGTCGCACCGGATGCTGGCGATCCTGCGCGGTGTCAAGGAAGGGCTGTTGCGGATCGACGTGGCGCTCGATGACGAGGCAACGTTCAACGGCCTGCTCCAGCAGTACGTCTCGACCGCAGGATCCATTTTCGAGCCGCACATCCGGTTGGCGCTGCACGAAGCCTACACGCGCCACCTCCGGCCCTCAATCGAAAATGATGTGCTCGAAGCCATGCGCAAACGGGCCGACGACGACGCCATTCGCGTCTTTCGGCAGAACGCGCAGAACCTGTTGCTGGGCCCGCCGGCCGGCCCCGTCACGATACTCGGCATTGTCGCACTGGGCAGAGGCGACAGCGCGTGCAAGGCGGCTGTGGTCGATTCCACCGGCGCGCTGGTCCATCACCAGTCGGTATCGCTTAAGCCGGAAGAGGGCGCCGAGACCCCGCAGCAAGCGATGGCAGGCCTGATCGAACAGTACCGGGTCGGCGTGGTCGTGATTGGCAACGGCGCAGCCGGCGCCGAAGTCGTAAAAACTGTCAAGGCCGCCTTGGGAGAGGCGGCCAAACGTGCCAACGAGAGCGAGCAGCGGCCGGTTGCCGTGTCTGTGAGCACGGTGCCCGCGGCCAGCTACGCTTCCTCGAAGCTGGGCCGGGAAGAATTTCCCGATCTCGAATCGCCGGTGCGGGAAGCCGTGTCGGTTGCGCGCAGGGTTCAGGACCCGCTGGCCGAGTTGGTCAAGGTCGAGCCCCGCAGTGTCGGTGTCGGCCAATACCAGCACGATGTCAACCAAAAACAGTTGCGCGAGGGGCTGCACCATACCGTCGCGGTGTGCGTCAACCGGGTGGGAGTGGATTTGAACCGGGCGCCGGCCACGCTGCTGCGCTACGTGAGCGGAATTCAGCTTGGCACCGCACAGAACATCGTTACCGCGCGCAACTCCGCGGGCGGATTGAAATCGCGCGCCCAACTGCTCGAAATCGACGGCATCGGCCCGCGCGTGTTCGAGCAGTGCGCCGGCTTCATGCGCATACCCGGGGGCGAAAACCCGCTGGACGCCACGTCGATTCATCCCGAGGCGTACGGGGTGGTCGAGCAGATGGCGGGCAGCGTGGGCGTGCCGGTGGCCGAGTTGCTCGGAAACGCCGGGGTGGTCGGCAAGATTGATTTCGCTTCCTTCCAGACGGACGTGCTCGGGCCGCTTACGATGGCTGACATCCGCGCCGAGTTGATCGACCCCGGGAGGGACACCCGAAGCAAGTTCAAAGCGCCCAAGCTGGTCGAGGGCGTCGCCTCGATTGGGGACCTCCAGGAAGGCATGAGCATCGAAGGCGTCGTAACCAACGTGACGGATTTCGGCGCATTCGTCGACATCGGGGTGCAGCAGGACGGGCTGGTGCACCTCAGCGAGTTGTCCAACCGGTTTGTCAAAGACCCCCGCGACATCATCAAGGTCGGCGACGTCGTCAATGTGAAAGTCATTAAAGTCGACAAAGACGTCCCGCGGATCAGCCTGTCCATCAAGGCCCTGCACATGCCGCGGCCGCGGCGTCCCGCACGGCCACGACCTTCGCCGGCCGCGTCGCCCGACGGCCGCCAAGAACCACGGCCCCCGCAACACGCTGACGCCCCCGCAACCACGCCCGACGGACACGCGGAACGGCGGCCGCGGCGCGACGATCAGCAAAGGCGGCGGCCGCAACGGGCCGAGGATGGCCAGGAAACCCGGCGGCCGCGCGTCGCCCGGGCAGCCACCGGAGACGGCGAACGCCGTCAACGGCCTGACGGCCGTGAGGGTCGCGAGCGTGAGCCGCGCGAGCGCCAGGACAGGGACGGCCGGCCGTCCCGCAGGTCCGACCCGCGCGAACGCCGCCAGCCCATCAAACAGCCCGATTCCGGCGAACGCATCAACACGCTCCTCGCCGATCAATTGGCCGCACTCCGGGACAAGTTCGGAGGATGAGAAGAAGGCTGTAGGCCGTAGACTGTAGGAAGACAGAAGAAAGAGCAGGCGAGACGCCCGCACCACAATAGACACATCATCGGGGATGAGAAGAAGGCTGTAGGCCGTAGACTGTAGGAAGACAGAACAAAGAACAGGCGAGACGCCCGCACCACAATAGACACATCATCGGGGAAGGTTGTGGTGCGGGCGTCTTGCCTGCAGTTACCTGTTGCGTTTCCAGCCTTCTCTGTTTTTTCCTACAGTCTACGGTCTACGGCCTACAGCCTGATCTTTACGACGGCCTTGCGCACCTTTTGCTTTACGACATGGATGGTGCAGGGCGCATGGGCGTCCTGGGGAAAGAGTACACAGAACCTGCCCGGTTTCAGCACGATGTCGGTGGGATCCTTGTCGAGCGCATACATCTCCGCATCCGGCTTGTACGGCTCGGCGACCGTGAGTTCTTTTTGCGGCGCCCACAGGATTGACTCCTCGCCCTGCAATAGTATTTGAATGTCGGCGTAGTTTCGGTGGGCCTCATAGCGCTGTTCGTCGCGCGGCTTGGTTTCATAGTTTTGGACCATGCAGAACACGTTGTCGCCGTCAATTTCAATTCGGCCTTCGGGACTGTTCTGAGGAAGCCGTTCAAGATGGTAGAAACCCACGTTGAACCGTTCGCTGGGCCAATTGTAGTCGCGCCAATGCGACATCAGGTCTAGGATCACCTTGATTCTCCTTCTCTAATGAACGTGGCTGCGGCCTTTTTACGCGGCCGCCGCCTATGATACTTTTTTTGTTGCCAAATCGAAAGGACTTATTTATACTATAGCATGATTGGAACCAGCAATCGTCAAAGGTGAGGATTAGGGGCGCGTAAAAAAAGGGGCCAGCACCGAAATTTTCCCGGCTGAATCTCAACCATTTTGGGACATGCGGTGTATTTACATTGGGAATGGCGTTCCGGTCGGGGTTAAGCCAGGGATGCTCCAGAAACATCGTTAAACTGTAAGCCTGATAAAGGGGGCGAAATGAAACTAAAAATGTACGTTCTGAAATTCTCGCTAGTTTCGTATTTGTTGGCGGCTGTGCTGTCCGGTTTTGCGGCAGCGTATGAACCGATAGGTGTCGTTGATTGGGTTCACCAGTGCGGCAGCGTAGACCGAGACACCAGCCAGGACATGTGCGGGTTGCCGGACGGATCATTTTACATAACCGGCTGGTACGAAAACCGTTACGACCCGAGCATCCCCTACACTTCCGAACCGCACGACTTCGGCCTGCGAGACATCGTCCTGTCCAAGTACGATGCACAGGGCGAACTACTTTGGATCCGGTCGGCGGGCTCGGGCCACTGTGACGTGAGTGGCGCCGTGGTGGCGCTGCCCGATGGAACATGCGCACTCACGGGCGCATACGGTTACGGCACCGCCTCGTGCACGTTCGGGTATGGGCAACCCAATCAGACGACCCTGATTGGGATCGGCCGGTTTGATGTCTGCGTCGCCAAGTACAATGGCGACGGCATCTTACAGTGGGCCAAGCGGGCCGGAGGGCCCGAGCCCGATTATGGCGGCGACGTTGCGCTGGCGCCGGACGGATCGGTTTACGTGGCGGGACAGTTCGGCCCATCCATCACATTCGGCCACGGTCTTCCCAATCAGACCACACTGACCAATCCGTCGCCGGGCAGCACCGCCTTTTTCCTGGCACGCTATGACACCGCTGGAACCTTTGAATGGGCGAAGTCCGTGTACGTATGGAGGGTAATTGCGCTGAGCGAC
>JAPLKX010000372.1 GCA_026387845.1 Candidatus Hydrogenedentota bacterium
CCGACCCCGTCGCCGTCGATACCATCGGCCTTTCCATCATCCAGGCCAAACGAAAAGAATTCTTCAACGAAGACGTCCCGCTTCCCATCACGCCGCACCACATCCGGTTCGCCGCAGAAAAATTCCAGCTCGGCATCGCCGACAAAGACCGCATCGATCTCAAAATGCTCGGGACCCCCGAAGGCCGCATCATCTGAGCTTCGCTTCCGCACGATCCGTCCGATCCGTCCGATCGGTCTGATCCGTCCTATTCCCAAAGATGCCGCCCCGCCTCCACTTCCAAGCCCGCGACGCCGCCCCTGCCTAAAGCGGCCTAATTGACTTGCCCGTCAGGCATTGGCTATAATCTGACAATTGCCTGTGTAGCTGGTGATCTTCCCCCGAGGCCCGCTTAATCGGGGTCCGTGCGAGGGGGAGTTGTGGCTTTTAACGCGGGTGGGACACACGCTGGGGCGTCGCCAAGTGGTAAGGCACCGGGTTTTGGTCCCGGCATTCGGAGGTTCGAATCCTTCCGCCCCAACCATGTTTTACGGCTAACCAGCCGAGGCACGGGATGAGCATTAGGACGGCGCAGGTTCGAAAACCAGGATTTGTCACCGTGGCGTACAGCAAGGACATGAAGATCTTCTGCGGGAACGGGTCGCGCGACCTGACCCGCGGCGTCTGTGCCCATCTCGATGTGCCACAGGGACAGGCGCTCGTGGCCCGCTTCAGCGACGGCGAGGTCCACGTCCAACTCGGCGAGAACGTCCGCGGCAGCGACGTATTCATCATCAACAGCACCTCCCCGCCCGTAAACGACCACCTCGTCGAGATGCTCATGCTCATTGACGCCGCAAAACGCGCCTCCGCCGAGCGCGTCACCGCCGTCATGCCTTACTTCGGCTACGCGCGCCAGGACCGAAAAGACAAGCCGCGCGTCCCCATTTCCGCCAAGCTCGTTGCAAACGTCATCGTCGCCGCAGGCGCCGACAGAATCCTCTCCACCGACCTCCACTGCGGCCAGATCCAGGGATTTTTCGATATCCCCGTTGACCACCTCCGCGGCGACGCCGTGTTCGGCCGGCATATGCTTGAACGCAAAGTCACCAACCTCGTCGTTGTCAGCCCGGATACCGGCAGCGTGTTGCGCGCACGCGAATTCGCCAGCCGCCTCGACGCTTCCCTCGCCATCGTCGACAAACGGCGCCCAAAGGAAAACGTCAGCGAAATCATGAACATCATCGGCAACGTCGAAGGACGCCACGCCCTCATTTTCGACGATATGATTGACACCGCGGGCACGCTCGTCAAGGCCGCTCAGGCCGTAAAAGAACAGGGCGCGATCGACGTCATGGCCTGCGCCACCCACCCCGTGCTCAGCGGCGACGCCGTCAAGCGTATCCAGGAGTCCGTACTCACCGAAGTCCTCGTCAGCGACACCATACCGCTCAGCGCCGAGGCCGCCGCAAGCCCCAAACTGCGCGTGCTCAGTTTTGCACCCTTCATCGGCGAGGCGATCCGCCGTATTCACGAACAGGAATCTGTCAGCAGTCTTTTTGTATAGCATTTGATTTTGTTACAAGGCATTAAACTACGGGCCCGCACAATGTGGGCCTGATCCGGAGGCAATTCGAATATGGAAATCCATTCTCTCAAGGCAGCCACCCGCGAAACCGCCGGCAAAAAATCCGCGCGCACCGCCCGTGCCGCGGGCGCGCTGCCGGGCGTTCTATATGGCGGCGGCCAGGAACCCGTCAGCGTAGTCATCAACCGCCGCGAGTTCGAGTCCGCCGTTCACCACAGCAGGGGCGGCGAACACGCCATCCTCCGGCTCGAAATCCAGGACAAGCCCGAACTCAGCAGCCCCGTATTGCTCAAGGCCGTTCAACACCACCCCCTGCGCGGAGACTTTGTCCACGCCGACTTCCTCCGCATACGAATGGACGAGCGGATCGTCACCGTCGTTCCCGTACGGCTCGTGGGGCTCGCCGTGGGTCTCGGCGAGGGCGGCATTCTCGACCACCAGATGCGCGAGGTCGATGTTGAATGTCTCGCCCTGGACGTGCCCGAGGAAGTAGTCGTCGACGTGTCCCAACTCCATATCGGCGACAGCGTTCACCTGGACCAGGTTAAGTTCCCCGAAAACGTCACCGTCCTGACCGAATCCGACCGGCCCGTGGTCACCGTCCACGCACCGCGCGTCGTCAAGGAGGAGGTTGTAGCTGAAGTAGGCGCCGAGGAAGAGGCGGCTGCTGAACCTGAAGTTATCGGCGAACGCAAGGAAAAAGACAAAGAAAAGGAAAAAGAGAAAGAGAAGGAGTAGAAGGCCGTGCCCCGGCTGCTGCCGCCTGACGCCCACGTGCGGAGGGTTTTTCCGTGAAACTGATAGCCGGCCTGGGCAATCCCGGGTCACGCTACAGGAACACGCGGCATAACGCCGGGTTCGCCGCCGTGGAACGGGCCGCCGAAAAATTGAATGCCGGGTTCGCGCGCGAAAAGTACCGCGCCCTCCTCGCTGAAACCGAGTGGAACGGCGAGCGGCTCATGTTCATGAAGCCAATGACGTATATGAACCTCAGTGGCGAGAGCATCGCACGCGCGGTAAGATACAATAATCTCGAGTTGGGCAACCTACTCGTGGTGCTCGACGACGTGAACCTCGAATTGGGCCGGCTCCGGCTGCGCCCCGCAGGCACTGCCGGCGGCCACAACGGGCTCAAGTCGATTATCGACCACCTGGGAACGGATGAGTTTCCCAGACTGCGCATAGGAATCGGTCAAAGCAGGGGCGCCGTGCTCCGAGACCACGTTCTCAGCACCTTCGCGCCTGACGAGAAGCCCGCGGCGGAAAACGCCGTCGCCCGCGCCGCAGACGCCGCCCTGTGCTTTATCGAGTTTGGCATCGAAAAGGCCATGAACGAGTTCAACACCGGCGCCGAACCAGACGGCGGAGCCGGCTAAGTCACGATCCGCTGGAGATGGCATGAAACGTACAATTAGCGTACTGGTTGAGAATCATTTCGGCGTCCTGGCCCGGGTCTCGGGCCTGTTCAGCGCGCGCGGATACAATATCGACAGCCTCTGCGTCGGCGAAACCGAAATCCCCAGCATCTCCCGGATGACCGTTGTCGTCCGCGGAGACGACAGCGTCATCCAGCAGATCATGAAACAGTTGAACAAGCTCGTCGACACCATCAAGGTCGAAGACCTCACCGAAGTGGATTTCATCGAGCGCGAACTCGTTTTAATTAAAGTCAGTGTTAATGGAGATCGGCGGCGCGAAGTCATCGAAATCGCCTCCATCTTCCGCGCCAAGGTCGTCGATGTCAGCCCATCGTCCATGGTCGTCGAGGTAACTGGATCGGAAGGCAAGGTCGAAGCGTGCATCAATATGCTTCGCCCGTTAGGCATACAGGAACTGGTTCGAACCGGCGAGATTGCGATAGCGCGTTCGGCAAAGTAACGCCGTCTCGCAAGAATTGGATATTTTAATGTCTACCACGCCCCAGGGGAGCCCCCAAAAAGGCCGCTGCGCTCGCCGGCCCGAGGCAACTCGATTTTACCCGGCGCCTACCTACGGCGGGGCGGGCCAGGCCTACAAACGCCGCAGCTTAAGCTGCGGCGTTTTTCTTTACATGGATAAGAAACATGCCCGCGGGAATGATCAAGCGGGCCGGGAGGTCTCGGCATAATTGAATACGTTATTGCTGTTGCAGGATCTGGACCTCAAAATCGAATCCTTGCGCGCCAGAGAAGCAGAAATACCCAAACAAAAAAGCAAGTTTGATATCCACAGAAAACGGCTCGCCGCTGAACTCGCCGAGCGCGAGGAAATGTGTAAACGCCTACAACTCGAACAACGTGAGGCCGAAAGCGATATCGAAGTCAAGCAGGGGCAAATCAAAAAGTACGACACCCAACTGTTCGCCATCAAGAAAAACGAAGAGTACCAGGCGCTCCTCCACGAGATTGAGATGCTCAAAAAACAAGTCGCTCTCAAGGAAGAACGTATCATCGCCGTTATGGTCGACCTCGACAACGCAAAGGCACGGCTGACCGAAGACAAAAAGCGGATCGAAGCCGAACAAAAAGAAATCGAGGCGCAGTGCGCTCTCATCGACCAGGAACTCAATGAGGCCGCCCAGGAGCGCCGACAACTCGAGTCCCAGCGGCAACCCCTCATCGGACAGGTCGAGCCGGGCCTCTTTGCACGATACCAGCGCATCCGTTTCGCAAAAAAAACCGGGCCCGCCGTCGTACCCCTCAATGGCGAAGTCTGCAGCGGCTGCCACATGCACGTTCCCCCGCAGATCGTCAACGAAGTGCTCGCCGGAAAACTCCATGCCTGCGCCCATTGCGGACGCCTGCTGTACGACCGCGAAAACTTCCCAGACAACGGGAGATGACCAGATCCTGCAGAACACTTAATGTTCCGGCTGTCTGGGACGCCTCCCGGCAGCTGTCTGGGACACCCCCCACAACTGCCGGGAGGTGTCCCAGGATGTCAACTGTTGAAAAAGAAGTTTTAGGTCCTTTTGGTCCTTTATGTCCCTTTCTCGACTTTTCAGACAGCTTGGGGTTTTACATTGACCAACCTCGAATATCTCTTTCATCTTGAACACCACGGCATCAAGCTGGGGCTGGACAACATCCGAACCCTGCTCGCCGCCGCTGGAAACCCCCACAGAACCTTTCCCAGCGTACATATCGCCGGAACAAACGGGAAAGGCAGCGTCGTGGCCATGGTCGCAGCCGCAGCCCGCGCCGCCGGCTACAAAACCGCCCGGTTCACCAGCCCCCACCTCATCGACGTCGCCGAACGATTCGCCATCGGGCCGGAAATCATTCCGCATGACAAGCTCGACGCCCAAATCGCCTTTTTCCGCCGAATCGCCGATGCCATGCCCACGCCACCCACATTTTTCGAATTGACCACCGCCGTCGCGTTCCGCTGGTTCGCCCAGTCAGGCGTCGATTTGGCGGTCGTCGAGGTCGGTATGGGTGGCCGCCTGGACAGCACCAACGTACTCAAACCCATTGTCGCCGCCATCACCAACGTGGACTACGACCACATGCGTTACCTCGGAAACACCCTCCAAGAAATCGCCTTCGAAAAGGCCGGTATCATCAAACCCCGCACCCCAGTCGTCATCGGCGAAACCAAGACCGGACCCCGCGATGTCCTGGTCGACCGCGCCAGGCAAATGCGAAGCCCCGTAAGCCTCATCGGCAGGGACTTCACGTTCACCACCAGCGGCGAACCGTTCCATCTCCAGTTCGAGTACCATAGCCAAGGCCTATCTATCGGCCCTGCCCCGCTCAGCCTCACCGGCTCATACCAGGGAGAAAACGCAGCCGTCGCCGTCGCCGTCGCACAACGCTTGCACAGGGCGTTCCCACGGATCGACCGCGCCGCCATCGAACTCGGTCTCGCCGAAGCACACTGGCCATGCAGAATGGAACGAGTCCTCGACGACCCACCCGTCATCATCGACGCCGCACACAACCCCGCCGGCGCTAAAAAAATCGCACCGGGGCTCGCCAACTGCATCACCATCCTCGCCATGGCCGCCGACAAAGACGCCTACGGGGCCATCGAGGCACTCGCCCCGGCCACAAAACTCTTCATCTTCACCCAGTTTGAAGGCGTCCGGGCAACACCCCCCGAAATCCTCGCCAACGCCGCCGGGACCCTGCCTTACCAAATCGAACCATCTCTCGAAACGGCCCTCGCCACCGGGCTCAGCCTCGCCTCTAAAGATTCCCCACTACTCATCACCGGCTCCATCTTCACCGCCGGACAGGCCAGACAGATCCTCGTCGACCGCTACGGCGCCGCTCCCCTCCGTTTTTAAGTTCTTTCATTTGTCCTTTGTCCTTATGATAATCCTCCAGTCGGCTCCTCCGTCGGGTACATGCTACTCTCGGAGTAGGAAAGCCCTCGAGGCACAACCCGACAGGAGGAACCATGAGACGACTATACGCGGGGATCGATTTGCATTCCAACAACAATGTGGTGGTGATAACGGACGAGGCGGACACGGTGGTATACCGCAAACGCAAGCGCAACGATCTGCGCACGGTATTGGAGGCGCTGGCCCCGTTCGCTAACCAGTTGGAGGGCGTCGTGGTGGAGTCGACCTACAACTGGTACTGGCTCGTGGACGGGTTGATGGCGGAAGGCTACCAGGTTCATCTGGCCAACACGAACGCCCTGCAGCAGTACACGGGGCTGAAGTACGCGGACGACGAGAGCGACGCGGGGTGGCTGGCGAAGTTGCTGCGTTTGGGGATTTTGCGCGAGGGCTACATTTATCCGCGGGCGGAACGGCCGGTTCGAGACCTTTTGCGCAAACGGGCGCACCTGGTACGGCAGCGGACCGCCAACATCCTGAGCGTCCAGAACCTGCTGGCGCGCAACACCGGTCAAAACATAAGCGGCGCCGGCGTCAAACACCTCGACGAAGCGAGCGTCGAGGAGATGCTTCCAAACCAAGACTTGGCGTTGGCCGTCCACAGCAGCGTAGCGGTGATGGGCTGCCTGGACACGCAGATCGCGCGACTGGAGAAAGTGGTGCTGAAGCGGGTGCGGCTGCGCGAGGAATTCCAAGGCTTGTTGACGGTTCCGGGGATTGGCCCCATCCTGGCGCTGACCATTGTGCTGGAAATGGGCGACATCAAGCGATTCCCCGACGTCGGCGACTTCGCGTCCTATGCCCGATGCGTCAACGGTTCGCGCAACAGCAACAACAAGAGAAAAGGGGGCGTCAACACCAAAAACGGGAACGCCCACCTCGCCTGGGCCTTCATGGAAGCGGCCCACTATGCCGTCCAATACGATGAGACCATTGAACGCTATTACCAGCGCAAACTGTCCAAAGTACACGTCATGGTGGCCCGCAAAACCGTCGCTCACAAACTGGCCCGCGCCTGTTACCACATCCTGCGCGACCACACGACGTTCGACGTAGACCGGGCCTTTGGCCCTTCCAGGGGCCGCAAGCGTTTGGATGAAACGGCGAGCTCGCCAAGGGACTGAGCGTACAGCTCGACCTTATGATTAGACACCGTTTCATCCTCCCATAGCCCCGCGCAGGGCGCAGGAGGTCTCGATACGCCTCGACCGCGAGCCCGCAACGGACTGGACCAGGCGCTTGCGCCTGCGAGCCCGGCTAATGTCCCGGCGGAAGCCCGCTTATCTGGCGGCCGCCACCAAATGGACGCTGTAGGGTACCGGAAGTTTTCTGGGGCTCGAAAGAGCCAGGGCCAGACGCGTTTCCTCGCCGAGGAAACCGTCCTACGGCTTGATCCTGATGGGTGTCTGGCGCGTGTCGACCACGACGCCGGCCGAACGAAAACCCGGGCGCGTATTACGCCACCGACCCGCAACGGGAACCACCAATCACGCAACCGAACTACGGAACAAAAAGGACTTCGCACCAAAGGCCGGCGAGGTTACCCACATTTCCACCGCTACTAGGGTTATAACCAGCGACCGCTCAGCGGTGGAAATGTGGATAACCTCGCCTCAGCCCCCAATCCAACACGACGCGAAGGCTACAAACCCGGACCGTTTGCGACCGAAGAACCATGCCCCTTGACAAATAGCCGCCTGATGGGTGGGGCATCCTCCCGCGCGACCGCGCCCCGCGCGACCGCTTCCACCCCGGCGCCAATCTCATCCGTCCGATCCGTCCGATCCGTCCGATCCGTCGGATTTTTGCCTTCTGCCTTCTGCCTCCTTCTTTCGTTCTGCGTTTCGCGTTTGCGTTACGACTCGCGGCTGTGCTAACATCCGTCGGCTTTTTTGCCGAAATCCAAGTGTCTTTTGCCCCGTTATTGCACGTCCGTGGAAGGAATTTGCCGTGAGAAAACCGCTGATTGCCGGAAACTGGAAAATGAATCTCCTGATCGGCGAGGCCGTCAAACTTGTCAATGAGTTGAAGCCGCTCGTCGCCGGCGTCAACGGGGCCGAAATCGTGGTCTGCCCGGTCTTTACGGCCTTGCACACCGTCGGCCAGGCGCTCAAAGGCGCCAACATCGCCATGGGCGGGCAGAACTGCTATCTCAAGGAAAGCGGCGCGTTCACCGGCGAGATCTCCCCACAGATGCTCCTCGACGCCGGATGCACCTGGACCATCATCGGCCACAGCGAACGCCGGCAGTACTTCAACGAAACCGACCAGGTGCTCAACCAGAAACTCAAATTCGCACTCGCGTCCGGCCTCAAAGTCATGTTCTGCGTCGGCGAGACACTCGATGAGCGGGAAAGTGGTAAAATGGATGAAGTGCTCACGCGCCAGGTGCTCCACGGGCTGGCCGGGCTGGCGGAATCCGACTTTGCACGGGCCGCGATAGCTTACGAGCCTGTCTGGGCGATCGGCACGGGCAAAACGGCTACGCCGCAACAGGCCCAGGATGCACACGCGTTCATCCGCGGCCTCGTCAAAAAACAGTTCGGCGAAACCGTGGCCGGCTCCGTGAGGATACAATATGGCGGCAGCGTCAAATCCGACAACGCCGCCGAACTGATGGTTAAACCCGACGTAGACGGCGCGCTCGTGGGCGGGGCCTCGCTCAAAGCCCAGAGTTTCGCCGATATCGTCAAGAATTCAGTTTTATAAGAAAGGTTCTACGCGAATCCCAAGTGTAAAGCCACTTCGCACTTCGCACTTCGCACTTCGCACTTAGAACTTCGCACTTCGCACTTCGAACTTAGAAAAGGATTAAGTCAGGCATGCAATCGATTATCAGTTGGAGTACACTCTGGTACCTCATCCTGGCCCTATACATCCCCGCCAGCCTCGGCCTTATCATCGTGGTGCTGCTGCAAAAGGGCAAGGGCGTGGGATTTGCCGGCGCATTCGGTATGGGCGGCGGCAGCGACACCGTGTTCGGGCCGCGCGCCAGCAAAAGCCTCCCGCAACGGCTGACCTACGTCATGGCAGGGCTGTTCATGGCGCTCGCCCTCGTGATGTCGCTTATCGCCGGCCGGCTCGGGACGGGCGTCGCTCCGGCAACAGTGAACGAATCCGCCGAAGACTATTCCGCACTCGATGACCTCGGTACCGCCGTACAAGGCGGCGAAGGCGAAGGCGAACCCGTACCAGCCGCCCCCGGCGCTACCACCCAACCGCCCGCTCAACCCGCCCCGCCTGCCGAACAGGCCGCCCCAACCGAACAAGCACCGGCCCTCGCGCCGGCCGTCGAAACCCCGGCCGGCCCTGCCGCTGAACCATCCGCTGCCGCGCCGCAGGCCACCGTTGAAAAGCCCACCGGAGAGGCCGGCGCTCCGATTTCGCCGTCCGTCGAGGCCCCCAAGCCGGCCAAGTCTTCGCCCGAACAAGGTACGCCGCCCGCCGTGCCGGTCCCGTCGGCCCCGCCCGCGGTCCCGCCCGCTGCGCCGGGCGCACAATAGTCCAAATATCTGTATAATGGCCCAACGTGGCGCGCCCGGGCGCGCAGCCGTTTGGGCCATTTTCATTGGCGCCGAATCGTAGCGCGGGCGTCCCGCCTGCATGATTGCGGTGCGAATTGTGGTGCGGGCGTCCCGCCTGCAGGGAGTGAGGAAGCGTGGACAGAATACTCATCCGGGGCGGTAAGCCGCTTAGCGGGACAGTCCATGTGCGGGGGGCAAAAAATGCTACGCTGCCCCTGATGGCCGCGGCCATACTCGGCGAAAAACCCGTCACCCTGCATAACGTCCCATGCCTCCACGACGTGTTCAGCATGGAAAAACTCCTCAACGAGATGGGCATGACGTCCGAGTTCACCGGCCGGTCCATGACGCTCGACGCTTCCACGATCGACTCCCAAACCGCTCCCTACGACCTCGTCCGCCGGATGCGCGCCTCCTTTTTTGTGCTCGGCCCCCTGATCGGCCGCTACGCAAAAGCCCGCGTGTCCCTGCCCGGCGGTTGTGCCATCGGCACACGGCCCGTGGACATCCACCTCAAAGGCCTCGAGGCGCTCGGCGCCCTGATCGCTATTGAAGACGGCTACGTCAATGCATCCGGCCAGTTGCGCGGCGCCGATTTCGCCCTCGATTTCCCCAGCGTCGGCGCCACCGAAAACCTCATGATGGCCGCCGTTCGGGCAAGAGGCGTCACCCGGCTCACCAACGTCGCCCGCGAACCCGAAATCTCCGACCTCGCTCGCATGCTGGTCTCGATGGGCGCCCGGATCTCCGGCGCCGGCACCGACCTCATCACGATCGTCGGCGTCGACTCCCTGGGCGGCTCCGAGCACGAGGTCATTCCAGACCGAATCGAAGCCGGTACCTTCCTCCTGGCGGGCGTCGGCACCTGCGGCGACGTCACTGTCGCCAACACAAACCCCGAACATCTCCCCAATTTCCTCAACAAACTGCGCGACGCCGGCGCCGAAATCGAAATCCGCGGCGCCAGAATTAGGGCAAAGTGCTGCGAACGAGTCAGGGCCGTCGACGTCGTCACCCAGCCGTTCCCCGGTTTCGCCACCGACCTCCAGGCCCAGATCATGGCCGTCCTCTGCGCCGCCCAAGGCACGAGCATTATCAAAGAAAGCGTTTTCGAGAACCGGTTCATGCAGGTGGCCGAACTGATGCGCATGGGCGCCGATATAGATCTGGATGGCAACAGTGCCGTTGTCCGCGGTGTTCCCTCGCTCAGCGGCGCGCCCGTCATGGCCAGCGACCTCCGGGCAAGCGCCGCACTCATCATCGCCGGGCTCATCGCCGCTAAAGGCGAGACCGCCATATCACGCGTGTATCATATCGACCGCGGGTACGAGCGAATCGAAGAACGTCTCGCAGGACTCGGCGCAGACATCGAACGAATTCGGGAGTGACAGCCCCTACGTGCGGCTGTAAGAATAGACGTATTGGGGAAAACCGGCATCGAGGCGGAAGAAGCAATGGTTACTTTACTGGAAATAACCGATGAGGCCTCCGCGGCCCAAGTCGTGGATCGGCTTACCCGGTCCGGCCCTGAGGCCCAGGCCGACCAAGATCTCAAGCTGCGGGCCGTGGCCGAAATCATCGACGCCGTCAAGACGCGCGGCGACGACGCACTCGCCGAATACACCCAACGATTCGACCGCGTCACCCTCACACCGGATCAGTTCGAACTCTCCCCGGAAGAAATCGACCGCGAGGTCGCCAAAGTCGACCCCGCCCTCATCGCCGTGCTCACCCGGGCCCACGCAAACATCAAATCGTTCCACGCCAAGCACCTCCGCCAGTCCTGGGAAGAATCGGGCGACGACGGCACCGTCATCGGCCAGCGGCTCACCCCGATCGATCGCGCCGGCGTCTATGTTCCCGGCGGGAAGGCTTTCTACCCCTCGAGCGTTCTCATGAACATAACACCGGCGTCCGTGGCCGGCGTCAAAGAAATCGTGATGGTGTCTCCCCCGTCATTTGAAGGCGGAATACAGCCGGTGGTGCTGGCGGCGGCCCGGCTGGCCGGGGCGACCCGCGTGTTCCGGGTCGGCGGCGCCCAGGCGGTCGCTGCCCTGGCCTACGGCACCACGCACGTGCCCCAGGTCCTCAAGATCACCGGCCCGGGGAACATCTACGTGGCCCTCGCAAAACGACTGGTCAAAAGCGTCGTCGACATCGACAGCGAGGCCGGGCCGTCCGAGGTCGTCGTTATCGCCGACGAACGGGCCAACCCCGCCTGCGTGGCCGCCGAGATGATCGCCCAGGCCGAGCACGACGAAGATGCCACCGCGATACTCCTGACGCCGTCCAAACGCCTCGCCGGCGAGGTTGTCCAACAGGTCGCCGAGCGGTCTGCGAAGCAACCCCGCCGCGCCATAATTGAACAGTCGCTGTCGTCGCGCGGGTTTGCCGTGGTTGTGCGTGACATCGAAGAAGCGGTCCGGCTCAGCGACCTGATCGCGCCCGAACATTTGTCGATACAGACGGAGTTCCCGCGAAAAATTTTCGATAAAGTCCGCAACGCGGGCGCCGTCATGCTCGGCGCGTCGACGCCTGTCGCCGTGGGCGATTATTACGCCGGCCCAAACCACATCTTGCCGACGGGCCGGCGGGCGCGGTTCTCATCGCCACTGACGGCCGAAGATTTTCGGAAGGTGACGAGCGTAATCGGTTATTCGCAGGAACGCCTGCGCGCGGATGCCGAAGATATCTGCACACTGGCGCGGGCAGAAGGGCTCGAGGCGCACGCCGCCGCCGTCGAGGTGCGGTTATGATGCGGCAGCGGAAAATACTCCAGAACGTGGAAGGGTATGTGCCGGGAGAACAACCCAAGTTCCCCAACATCGTCAAGTTGAATACAAACGAAAACCCGTACCCGCCGTCCCCCAAAGTCGTCGAAGCTGTCCGGCGGCTGAACGAAAACGCCATCCGAAAGTACCCCGACACCGTCAGCCTCGAGTTGCGATCCGCACTCGCCGCACACTACGGCTACCCGGGGCCCGAGTGGGTGGTCGTCTCCAACGGGATGGACGAACTGCTCGCGATGGCCATGAGGGCCTTCACCGATCCCAACGACAAGATCCTCTCGTGCTACCCGACCTACATCCTGTACGAGAAGCTCGCCCTGCTCCACGGCGCTCGGCCCGTCCTGATCGACCTGGACGACGATTTCCTGCTCACCGAACAGTTTTTCGAAACCGCCGCCCGCCTCTGTTTTTTGCCGCGGCCGAACTCGCCCAGCGGCGTGGCCGTACCCCAGCAGGACGTGGACCGGTTTTGCCGGGTTTTCGACGGGCTGGTTGTGATCGACGAGGCTTATGTCGACTTTTCCGACGACAGTTGCATCGATTTTGCCAAAAAGTTCGATAACGCGATCGTGATGAGAACCATGTCCAAATCGTTCAGCATGGCGGGCATGCGGGTCGGTTTCGGTTTTGCTCAACCCGACCTCGTCGCCGAGCTGATGAAGGTGAAAGACTCGTACAACATGAGCGCCGCAAGCCAGGCGGCCGGGCTGGCCGCCCTCGATGACAAAGATTGGATGGAGGCCAACATCGCCAAGGTCCGCGCAACACGCGCGCGGCTCACCGACGAACTGATCCGCTTGGGTTTCGCCGTGCCGCCATCTCGATCTAACTTTGTGCTGGCCCAATGGAACGGGACGCCAAACGCCCGCAACATTTTCGAGTCGTTGCGCGAACGCGCCATCGTCGTCCGCTATTTCAATGCGTGGCGGCTCGAAAACGCCCTGCGAATTACCGTCGGCACAGACTCCGAAATCGACACGCTCCTTGCGGCGCTCCGGGAAATTCTGAACAAGTAACGCATTTACGCGTGAACAGGAGCCAAGGCCATGTGCAATTCACGGATGAAACGCTGCATTGTTGTTGCCCTGTTATTGGGATTGGCCGCTTGCCAAACCGTCCTCGACCCCTATGGGCGGCCCATCGAGGCCCCGCTACAAATGCCCAGCGGCGACGTCGCGGGCGGCGGCGGAACGTTTTCCCTCATTACGACCCAGCAGGAGATCGAACTCGGCCGGCAACTTGCCGCCGAAGTCGAGTACCAGCATCACGTCGACACCGACCCCCAACTCCAGGCCTACGTTAACGGAATCGGACAGTGGCTCGTCGCAAACGTCACGCGGCGCGACATCCCGTACTCGTTTGTCGTAATCGATAACCCCGGCTCGATCAATTCGTTTTCCCTGCCTGGCGGCCGGACTTACGTCTACACCGGCCTCATGAAGCTCGCGTCGAACGAAGCCGAACTCGCCGCCGTCATGGCGCACGAAATCGCACACCTCGTCCTGCGCCATCACGCCGCAACCATCGCACGCCAATACGGGTTCGAGATGCTCACCGGCATCATCCTCGGCCAAAACCCCGACGAAAAAGCCAGGCTTGTCGCCGACCTCGTCGGCGCCGGCGTACAGGCCCGGTTCAGCAAAGATCAAGAGCGGACCGCGGACGAGTTGGGTATCCAAATACTCGCCAGCCCCGGGTACAATCCCGAAGCCATGCTCTCCATCTTCCAAAAGATTGGCGCCGCCGGCCAGACTACCACCAACATCCCCATCTTCTCCTCCCACCCCACTACCCAAGAACGCCTCCAACGATTCCAGGTCCTTCTACAGACATTCCCCCCAAACATCCGCGCCGACAGCCCCATCTACATGGAACGATACCAGGAACAAGTACTCAACAAACTATAACTAGTTGGGACGCCCCCTGGCAGTTGTACGGGGTGTCCCACATTTTTTTGTTCCGCTGTCGGGACGCCCCCTGGCAGTTGTAGGGGGCGTCCCACACTTTTTTGTTCAACAGCATCATTGCAGTTTTGTGGTGCGGGCGTCTCGCCTGCACGGTCATCCCCTCCAGTCTCCCATCCCTTCCGTCCCTTTGGTCCCTTATGTCGCTTATGTCCCTTCCGTTATCTCCGTTCAGCTTCTATTCATCATTCATCATTGCTCTTCCTGATTCCCGGCCGCGTCAGCGCAAAATCGTACT
>JAPLKX010000780.1 GCA_026387845.1 Candidatus Hydrogenedentota bacterium
TCGACCATGTCGTAACCGACGCAAATGATCACGTCGGCCCGGTCGAAGCCGCAGGCCACGTAATCGTGGGCCTGCAAGCCCACCGTCCCCAGCCAGCGCGGATGGGAGAAGGGAATCGCTCCTTTCGCCATGAAGGTGGAAACCACGGGAATGTTCAGCTTCTCGGCGAAGTGTACCAACTCGCGCGAAGCGCCCGCCCGGATCACGCCGTTGCCGGCCAGGATCAGCGGGTAGCGGGCGGCGGAGATGATATCGGCCGCCTGCCGGATTTTCCGCTGCGGGGGCACGGGCATTAGCGGGCTTTGTACCTTCAGCGGCGTCTTCCCCTCGACGTTCATCTTGGCGATGTTCTCGGGAAGATCGACGTAGCTGACGCCCGCCTTCTCGGCCTGCGCCTGCTTGAAGGCCTTGCGCACCACCTCGGGAATGGTTTCCGGCTGCAACACTTGGATGGCATACTTCGAGACCGGATGAAACAAGTTCACCAGGTCCAGATGCTGGTGGCTTTCCTTGTGCATCCGCGTGGTCGCCGCCTGGCCGGAAATCGCCACCACCGGCGCGTGATCCATGTTGGCGTCAGCCACGCCGGTGACCAGGTTCGTGGCGCCCGGACCCAAGGTGGCCAGGCACACGCCGGCCCGCCGGGTGATCCGCCCGTAGACATCAGCCATGAAGGCCGCGCCCTGCTCGTGCCGGGTGGTGATGAAATGGATCTTGCTATCGAGCAAGACGTCCATGATGTCGACATTCTCTTCGCCCGGAATGCCGAAAATGTATTCGACGCCTTCATTTTCCAGGCATCGTACGAACAGTTCGGCGGCTTTCATAGCGTGCCGTGGGGGTAAAATGCCAAGCGCGAATGGACGCCAGCATTATAGGGCGATGCCTGAAGCGGACAAGGGATGTGGGACGAGAGATGAGGGATAAGGGATGAGGGATAAGAGATGAGGGAAAAAACGGGACATCACTGATATTTCAACAAGCGACGCCATAAATCAGTGATGTCCCCTTTTCCTTTACTTTTCCTTTACGGCTTGTTCGGCATTGGGCAATTTCATTTTCTTGCTCTTTCCTCCACGAGTTTGATTTCCTCCGGCGTCAGGTCGTAGATCGCATGCACCAGCTCATCCAGCTCCCGCCCCCACGCGCTCACGTCACACCATTGCAAACACATCCATCGGCACGGTTTTGACAGGGCGGCCTGCGCCGCGAACCATCTCACGGATTCGCTCCGCCGTCTCTCGTGAAAATGTCGCTTCCCCGCAATGTTCGCACACGAGCGCGGGAATGCTTTCCACCAGCACACGACGTCCTTCGAGGTTGAAGACTTCGCTGACCAATTCCGATTTTGCGGCATTGTGGCCGCAGACATGGCAGTTAAACATGGCTATCTCCGTTTCCGGTTTTCGATCCAATCATTCGGGTCGGGTTCATAAATCGTGATGATCTTCGTCGCGTCCGACTCTATAAAGGATACTTGAAAATGCAACGCTCGTCCAGCGCATGTGATGCCCAGCAACAATCCGCTCGGCGAATACTTGTCCTGCGGATAACTTTCGATGACCTCCGCCCTTGCGCCTGCCTCGCGGATCTCCTGCTCGCTGATGTTCCGCTCCACCACGCGACGTAAAGCGTGCCGGCTGAACTCGAATTGCCCGGCGGCCAACTCTTGCTGGATTTGCGGCAGTGTTTTCATAGTGCGCCTTCCACGAGTTTGATTTCCTCCGGCGTCAGGCCGTAGAGCGCATACACCAACTCGTCGATCTCCCGCTCCAACGCGTGCACGTCCGCCCCGGCGTCGCGCTGCTTCGCCGACAGAATCCGCTCCACCAATCGCTCCACCGGCTTCTGCTGCTCGGCCGGCACGTCGGGAACAGGAAAGCCTTCAAGGGCGTTGGGCTGAACTTCAAACCAGCCGCCTTGTTTCTCGACAAAAACCTTCTTGGCGTAAGCGAAGAACAGATTGGAGTTCAATAAGCCCAGCAAAAAATGCCCCGCC
>JAPLKX010000057.1 GCA_026387845.1 Candidatus Hydrogenedentota bacterium
CGATGATTAACACGAATACCAGGCTGCTGAACATCAGCGCCGAAATCAACTTGCCCACCTGGGCATCGTTGATTTTCAACTTCTTGGCCAACTGCAACTTGACGCTGCCCAGAATGGAGAAAATCACTCCAAGGGCAAACACTCCCGAAAATGCAGTCATAACAGCAATCGCCATAATGTTTTCTCCTTCCGCTGTGCCCGGCTACAGCTAAGCCATGCCGGGACGGGTTGACGGAATCGGTGTATGCATATGCCCCTGCGCGGGGCACACATGTCGCGTTTCCCGCCGCGCCACTCTTTTCTCCTGCCGCAACTCCGCTGGCGAAAGAAATACTACTTCGTTGGTGTGCGGAGATCAAGCCCAAACGCGGGACGGTGGCCGGTGGCCGGTGGCCGGTGGACGTAGTGGACTTAGTGGACGTAGTGGACGTATAAAGGGGGTATGTGGATCTATCGGGGTTTGGACGCATTTTTCTTTGTTTTTCATACGGGTCTGGTATTGTTTGTATTGTTGGGTTGGTTGCCTCGTCGGACGCGGTTGGCGCACTTGGCTGTGGTGTTTTTGGTGTTTTTTTCGTGGTTTGGGCTGGGGTTGTGGTACGGGATTGGTTATTGCCCGAGCACGGAATGGCATTGGCAGGTTCGTCAGCGGCTTGGTTACGGGCCGATGGCGGATTCGTATTTGAAGTTTGTGTTTGACGGCCTGACGGGCCTGGATGTGAACGCGAGGGTGGTGGACGTTCTGGCGTTTGGCTGTTTTTTGGCGGCGGGGTGTATTTCTGTGGTGCTGAATGCGGCACGGCTAAGGGTGAAACATGCGTAACCTGTTAATTTGACGGGCATTGCGCACGAGACGGTTGACTTCGCCGGCGTGTCCTACTAGAATCTTGTAGAGCGGTTTGAATCAGTCCGGTGGAGCCACTTAGTGTCAAGCAACCTGTACCTCGTAATAATGCTGGGGGTGATTTTCCTAATCACGGCCTTCAGCGTTCCATCGCTATTTCGGAAGAAATGTCCGAATTGCGGTTCGAAGAACTGGATTGAGGCGAAGGTGTGCAAGAAATGCGGGGTGCCCTTTCAAGAGTGAGCGGCGGCAGCAGGCGCCTGCCGACGGCGGCAGGTTGCCAGAAAGGTGTGGTGACGCGCTGTGGTTACGATGATTAATTGCCCGTATTGCGGGAAATTGACGGACCCGAAACTGGATTCGTGCCCTCACTGCGGGGGTTACGTCCAGAAGAAGATCGCGGGGAGGACGCCTGAGCCGAAGAAGTCGAGCGGCCAGACGTGCCCGAATTGCCAGGCGCTGGTTCACGACGGAGACATCATCTGCGTGGGTTGCGGGACTAACCTCCTGACCGGCCAGAAGATAGCCGAGGAAAAGACGCGGGTGGCGCGTGAGCCGCGGAATTGGCTGCCGATAGCGGCGCTGGCGGGTGTGGTGGTGGTTTTGGTGGTGGTGGGTGCGGTATTTGCGTATTACGCATTTACGCGGGACCCGGTGAAGCGGGCGGTGCAGTTGGCGTACAGCGGGAACCTGCTGGAGGCGGGCAACGTGTTGTCGAAGTATCTCGAGAGCCACAACGAGGACGGGCGCGCGCATTTCGAGCTTGGCAGGGTCCAGTGGAAAATGGGGCGGATGACGGAGGCGGCGAATGCGTTCGAGAACGCGTTCAACGCCGAGGAATCGAACGTGGATGCGGGCATGCTGGCGGTGGTGGCGTACGGGGACTCGGCGGAGCCGTCTGCGCGCCAGCGGCAAGTGGGCCTGCTGCGGGACATAACGAAGCGGTTTCCGGACAACGGGCAGGCGTGGTACCTGCTGGCGCTGGCGCTGGGCGCGCAGAACGACGTGGAGGGAGAGGTGGCGGCGTTGAAAGAGGCGGTTGCAGCGGGTGTGGACACGGCGGGTGTCCGTCAGAGCATGGCGGTTGCGCTCGGGCTGAAGGGTGATCTCGAGGCGGCCGAGAAGGAGTTGACGGCGGCGTCGGGTTCGGATGAGGCCGATGGGAACACGCTGGCGGCGGCGGGTTTTGTGGCGAGCCTGGCGGGGAAGTTTGATGTGGCGCAGACGCGGCTCGAGGAAGCCATCAAGGCGGACACGGGGGTGAAGACGCAGGCGCAGACGCGGCTGGGCCTGTTGTTGCTCTCGGAAGGCCGGACGGCGGAAGCGGCGCCGTACCTGGCGGAAGCCGCGGAGCGTGACAAGCGCAACGCGGTAGCGCAGTTTTTCAATGCGGCGGCGATGGAGGCGGGCGGGAACGTGCTGGAGGCGTTGACGGTGTTGGAAGCGATTTCGAAAACGAGCGACCCGCTTGCGGGGGAAGCGGCGGTACGGGCTTCGAACCTTTACCTGGGGCAGGGCAATTATGATAAGGCGCGCGAGTGCATATCGCGGGCGGAAAACGCTTCGATGACCACGGCGGCGTTCCACACGACTCGGGGAAGGGTGTTTTTGGCGGCGGGCGAAGTGGATCAGGCGTCGCAATCGTTTGTCAAGGCGCGGGAGGCGGACCCGCAGTATGCGGGCTCGTATTTGGAGACGGGCCTTCTGCACATAAGGCGGCAGGAGTTCAAGGAGGCGATCGAGCAGCTTGATAAATACCTGGAACTCGCGGGATCGGGCAACGCGGGAGCGCGAACCGAGGAGGTAGCGGCGCTTGTGGAGCAGTTGAAGCAGGCGGCCACAGGGACGGCGCAACCGGCTTCGAGCCCGAGCGCCGTTGCCGGAAGGAGTAAGTGATGAGCAGGCACGTGGTTTTCAGGATTGCGTTGGCCGCGTCGGCCGTGGCGGCGTTGGGTGTGCCGGCGTGGGCGTGGGGGCCGAAGACGCAGCAGGCGGTGGTGACGACGGCACTGCATGTGCTGAACAAGGAGGGGGTGGTGCAGATAGCGCGTCTGTCGCGGGAGGTGGCGGAAGGGGCGACGGCGACCGCGGATGAGATGCAGAAGATCCATCCGACGTACAATGCGAACCCGGTGCGTGCGGTGGAAACGGAGTTGCGGCTGTTATCGGCGGTTCGCGGCCAGAGTGTGGACCCGTATTTTGCGCACCGGCTGGGCCTTCTGGGTGCGCTGATTTCGCAGATCACGGCGCCGTTGTCGGGTGAGCCGTCGATATACCGGACCGAGTATTACAACGACGTCGACCAGAACCTGCAGCAGGTGCCGCTGAAGGCGGGACAGCGTAAAAACGTGGATGTGGTTCCTTATTTGGAGCGAGTCGGGATGATGGCGAACGCGCGTCGCGATTTGCTGCTGAAGGATTACCAGGCAGGGATAGGTTTTCTGGGTGTGGCGCGCTCGTCGCTTGCGGAGGAGACCAGCCGTTCGGTGGAGGCGGTGGCGGACATCTGGTACACGCTTCTGACGGGGCCGAGCTACCAGTCGGCGGTGTCCGAGGAACAGGTTCAGAAGTACGTGGCGGACGCGATGGAGTATTACGTTGGGCGGGGAAACGAGGCGGAGATAGACGCCAATTACGGTCGGCTGTCGAAGCTTGCGGCGAAGACGCCGGTGTTTGCGCGGCGGTTGGGCGACATTTTTTATGACGGCGGGCTGTATGAGCGAGCGATCAGCGAATACAACGTGGTGCTCGAACATGAACCGGGCCAGCGGGAAATTCTGGACAGGATCGCCACGTATTACGTGAAGGTGGGGGATCAGCATGCGGCCGCAAAACGGCTGGAACAGGCGGAGGCGGCGTACGGCCGGGCGGCGAAAGTGGACCCGCTGCACGTGGATGCGGAGATGAAGCGGCTTGAAATGGAGGCGCAGATCGGGCAACGCAACGCGCGCCTCGAGACGGCCCGGCGGGTGATCGAGGAGGCGGGTCAGTTGCAGACGGAAGCCGAACAGTTGGTTTTGCAGGGGCGCCACGCGGACGCGATCGCGCTGTTGCACCAGGCGGAGGCGAAGTATCGCACGGTAACGTCGGAATTCATGGAGGAACTCCAGGCGGCGAACACGGGGCTGACGACGGTGTCGATGCGGTTGCGCGACCTGACGGCCCAGTTGATACAGAACGCCCAATCGCTCAGCGGAAGCGGATCGGCGCTGGATATGCAGAGGCTGGCGGACGCGAACGCCAAGAGCATCGACGAGGCGGCGTTGAAGGCGCTGAACGCGCGGGAACTGGCGGATGAGTTGGCGCGGGTGAAAGAGCAGATGAGGCCGGCGCTGGAGTATCAATAGGGCGCGACGTGTTAGGAAGATCTGAGGTTCTTGAGATGAAAGAAATTATTTTTATTGTAGAAGAAGCTCCCGAGGGGGGATTCACGGCCCGCGCCTTGGGTGAGGCTATATTCACGGAAGCGGATTCGCTGGACGCGCTGCAGGCACAGGTACGGGATGCTGTTTTGTGTCACTTTGAGGAGGAACAACGGCCCAAGACCATTCGGCTTCATTTTGTCCATGATGAGGTGATTAAGGTGTGAGGCTACCTCGCGACCTTTCCGGATCAGATCTGGCGCACCGTTTACAGGTTCTTGGTTACCGTCCTACCCGTACCGCCGGAAGTCATCAGAGACTCACGACGACGCTCGAGGGGGGGCATCATGTTACTATCCCTTTGGCGTCGTCGCTTCGGGTAGGCACACTCGCGGCAATCTTAAGCGAGGTGGCTGCTCATTTCGGCATGACGCGGGAAGATTTGCTGAAGCGGCTATTTGAGTAAAAGTGGCCGCTTGGGGCGAGACTAATATGCATCCATCGGGCATGTTCTTTAAAAGGCGGTGGGAAGAATTGGCTCAACCACTCTTCGCCTATGCCGACAAAATCAGTAGCCGGGCCAGGCGGCAAGACTCAAGTTGTTGTAGATCTGAAAGAACTGTGGACAGAGCAAGACAAGCGGCTTGTTACTTTTGCCATGGGCACACGTTCAACAGACACCACTCTCTTCTTTAGCATGGGCACCGTCCAGGATACGGCGAACACACAATGGGGTCGTAAACTGCGGAAAAAACTCCACAAGGCGCAATGTGGTCCACCTGCCACAGATATTTTTCGCATCATGGTTGTCAATTTTACGATGGCTGACACCGGTTGGCCTGAATTCATTTGTGAAAGGAGCTTTGCAGTTCGATTTAAGGATTTGGTTCTCCTCCTTTCGGGGAAAACACAAGCTTACGATGCTGTACTGCCAGCTCAGATTGGGAAGCGCTGCTGCTTTGGCGAAATTGTGCTGTTGGACAGGGAGAAAGAGGCTTTCGTGGGTGCTTTTTCACGTGAAGCTGGGCTTGATATTCCTTGTCAACCCCGTCCTGAGCCTACACTGGAAGAAATGCAGGCTCTCTTCGCTGATTTGGAGGAAACGTAGACAAAACGCATTATTACGCTTCATTTGCCACGCTCCAGAAGGCGGGTCTGCTGTGTGCACTCACGGGCTGACTGCCGGCAAGGGACACAAGGGACCAAAAGGATTAAGTCCAGCGCGCTTTAGTGGTCGTTCTTCGAATCGTCGAGCTTAGTAATTTTTGGCTTTTGGAAGACTTTGTAGAAGCAGTAGACGTTGAGGATCGTGATGGCGGTCCAGACGGCGATCATGTAGATCCAGGAGAGGAGTGTCATTTTATGACCTCCTTTTGGCGGCGGCTTCTTCGAAGAACTTGGGGTGGGTGCGCCAGGCATACCAAACCCCCCAAATCAAGAAACCGGCCATGGCAAGCATCATGGCACGGGCGAGCCAGAGGAATGGGACGTTTTCGGGTGCGGCGGCCTGCATGGTGATTCGGCGCCAGAGGCTGTCTTGGGCCGACCAGACAACCAGGGCGACGGCGAACACCGGCGTGATGTATTTCATCACGTAGTAGAAGACTCGGGGGACCTGGAGGTCGGCGCCGAGGTGCATTTCAGCCCATCCTTTTTTCATGCCAAAAATCCAGGCGAAGATCATGGCCTCGAGCGCGCCGAACAGGACGAGGCAGAAGTCGCCCATCCAGTAGTCGAGTTCGTCCAATACGCCGCGGTGGTAAAAGAGCACGACGGGCTGCATGAGCACGAACACGCACAGAGCGATGCCGATGGCGGCGCGTTTTCGCGTGAGTTGGAGTTCGTCTTCGAGGAACAAGAGCAGCGGGGTGAACATGGCCATGCTCGAGGTGAGCCCTGCCAGGAACAACAGGATGAACCACATGACGCCAAAGACCTGGCCGGCGGGCATTCTCTGGAAGATGACGGGGAGCGCGTGGAACCCGATGGCGAAGGTGCCTTGATCGAGGATGGCGCGGGTGTCGACGACGCCGAAGAAGACGACGGCGGCCGGAATGGCGATGGTGCCGCCGAGGATGACCTCGACGAATTCGTTGGCGGTGCATGAGGTGAGCCCGCTGAGGGTGATGTCGTGTTCGTAATTGAGAAAGCTGGCGTAGCTGTGGACCATTCCAAGCCCGACGCTGAGGGTGAAGAAGATCTGGCCGGTGGCGGCGATCCAGACGTCGGAATGGCGCAGGACCGACCAGTCGGAGACACGCCAGATCTGGGCGAGACCTTCGGAGACGGTCCGGCCTTCGAGTGGAGGCAGGGTGAGCACGCGGATTGCCAGGACGATTCCGATCACGAGTAGGGCGGGCATGGCGTATTTGGCGACGAACTCGATTCCTTTGGAGATGCTGAGCGACATGATGAGGATGTTGCAGGCAAAGGTGATGAGGAAGAAGAAGTAGGCGCGCGCGTTGAAAGAGATCGGCCCTCCCCCTCCCATGCCGAGGTAGTCGGAGAAGACGGAGGCCATTGCGGCCTGGGAAGTTTTTCCCCAGTAGGCGCCGGTGAGTGTTTGCCATGCGTAGCCGAGCGCCCAGGATTCGATGTAGATGTAGTAGACGCCGACCATGGCGGGGAGCAGGACGCCGAATATGCCGATGTATTTGGCGACGGGGTTGTGCCACATCCTGTGGAGCATACCGGGGGTGCTTCCGTGGCCGAACTTGCCGCCATGGCGGCCGATGGTCCATTCCATCCACATGAGGGGTATGCCGAGGAGGATGAGGGCGAGGAAGTAGGGCACCATGAATGCGCCGCCGTACGGGGCTGCTTTGCCGGGAAACCGGAGGAAGTTGCCCAGGCCGATGGCGTTGCCTGCCACGGCCATGATGAGCCCGAACCGGGTGGCCCAACCGGTGCGCGTAACGGCTTGAGACATGAACAGAGATCCTTGGCAATTCGGGGCGCGGTTCGAGTAAGGGATTATAAGAGTCGAGTGGGGGTGGGTCAAATTGGGGAAGGCTGGAGGCGGGAGGAAGAACCGGGCGGCCTATCAGTGGACAGTGTGGACACGGTGGCCGTAACGGATCTCTTGAGGGGAGCGAACATAAAACGGCCGGGGCGGTTGGTATTCAACCGCCCCGGCCGGGACCGCGCGTGCGCGCCTATTGCGCGATGTTAGTAGCGGATCGGATTGGCCCGCAGCCGCAGCCGGAGTACAGGCAGCAGCAGGGCGACCGCCAGCAGCAGGACAAGCCCGTCGCCGGAGTGCGGGAACGTCGGTGGTTCGAGGTTGGCGGCAAAGCACCCGCCATGATCTTCGCCTTCGCCCTCGCCTTCGCCTTCAGTCGGCTCGGCTTGGAACGCGGCCACGAGGCCGAGTTTCCGCAGTGTAGCGGTAGCCGTGCCGTCGACGACGTTGAGTTCGATGACGCCGGCGTTGCCCCATGAGGCCCCTGCCGGTATGCCGATGTACAGGCTGACTTCGCCGGTCATGACCTCGGCTTGGTGCAGGAGGAGAGCCACGTCTGCCGCGAGGTTATCCTGTGCCATGACGACAACGGGATAGTCCTCGAGGACATCGTCTGCGAGGTTCAAGTAGTCGATGCCGTTCTCGGAGACGGCGATGTTGACGGTACCGTAGAAGTTACCGGCAACGACCATCCCGAGCGGCGGGGCGGCCACAAGCGCGGCCCCGTCTGCACCGAGCAGTTCGACGAGGTCGTCGGCCGCCTTGAGGATAACGGCGGCGGATTGAGCGGGCCCAAGGACCGACGGGGAAACCGCGGCAATGAGCCGCTGTTCCACGTTGGCCGGATTGGCCAGCGCAACCACGTTCGGCGCGCCTGCCGGCCCGGCCGGTGTGCCTACCGCAAGGAATACGGCTACGCCGTCCTGAGCCCAGAGGTCACCGGCGGTGAGCGTCGCAAACGGGTTGTCGGGGATGCCATTGGCATCGGCATCGGCGCCGGCAGGAATCCCGGCAACTGTCAGTGTGACCTCGTCAGAGGAGGCCTTTGTGGCTTCCTCGGCGGTGGCGCCGATCACGTAGTTACGGAATACGTCGGCGGCCGGGGTTATCTCGTACACGACGAGCCACGGGGCCTCTGTGGCCGAGCCGACTTCCGTCCCGTCCACCGTGTAGGTGACCTTCTGCGTATCGTCGGGCGCCACAGACGTCAGGGCCAGAAGCACCGGCGCCCCAGCGGCAGGCATGTAGAGTGTTGAGCCGGCCGCAGGCGAGGCGATGGTGACTTCGGTGACGCCGGAGACGACGTTGACGGTTCTGACCGCCTCGATCTTGTTTGAGCCGTCCATGACGCTGTACGTAACGGCGTAAGAGCCGACGACGTTGATGTCAACGGGCAAGCCGGTGGCGACGATGTCATCGGTGATGTCATTGTCGTTGGCGTCGACGGCGGTAGCGCCGGCGTCGGTGTAGGCGGCGCCAGCGACGACTTGGGCGGGATTATCGCCGAGGATCGTGATAACCGCCTGGGCAGTGGTAATGTTGATGGTGAAGCTGCCGGGCCACGACCAACTGTTGAACTTGTCGGCTTCCCTCACCTCGAGGGTGTGTTCGCCCTGTGCCAGCGCCACGTCCGGTGTGAAGGACGTGCCCGTGGCGATGACCCACTCGCCGCCATCGAGGCTGTAGCTGAACTGGCCTGTGCCGCCGCTGTCAGGCGCCGCTTCCCAGGTCCACGTTGGGGTGGTGTCGCTGGTGGGCGTTTCGCCGGTGACGATGGGCGGGAGCACCGCGTTCGGGTCAATCACGATGGTGTACAGGCTGGATGCGGACCAGTTGCCGGCCGCATCGGCTTCCTGTGCGTAGAGGGTGTGGGCGTCCTTGTCGAGCGGTGCAGGCGGCGTGTAGGACAACTGGTCGGTGGGAGTCCATGCGTCTTGATCACTGTCGATTTGGACGCGGAACAGCCCGGCGCCGCCGCCGCCCGGAGTCCATGTCCAGGTGGGCTGCTTAGTGCGCACGGGTGTAACGCCGGAAAGCACGGGCGGCGCAGGTGGCACGGTATCGATTTCGATGGTCCACGTACCGCTTTGCGACCAGTTCCCGAGCGAGTCTTGCTCCTGAACAAACAGCGTGTACCTGCCATCGGTGAGCGTCCCGATCGGGCGGAAGCTGATGGCGTTGGTCAACTGCCAAGATCCGGCTTCGGAATCCAACTGGTAGCGGAACCGGCCGTTGCCGTTTCCACCGCTGACCCACGTCCACCGCGGGCGAAGGTTGTTGGTGACTTCAGGTCCGGACACGACGGGCGGTTCCGGCCCGGCCAACTTGATGCTGACGCTCCAGGACCCGGGTGGCGACCAGTTGCCGGCGTCGTCTCGTTCCTCGACAAAGAGGACGTGCGGGCCGGTAGAGAGGTCTGTATCCGGGGTGAACTCGGTAGCGCTGGTTTCGGTCCATGCGCCGGTTGAACTGTCGAGCTGGTAGCGGTACGTGCCGTTACCGCCGCCGCCCGAGGTCCATGTCCAGGTTGGGGTGGCATCGGCGGTAATTGCAGGGCCGGTGACCGCAGGCGCGTTGGGCGCGGTGAGGTCAACCAGCGTGGTGGAACTGCCGGATCCGCTCCAAACCTCGGTGGCGCTGGCTTCCTGGACGTAGAAGGTGTGGTAGCCTTCGCCAAGCGGATCGGGCGTGAACGAGGTGTCCGTGGTTTCGGTCCACGCGCCGGCATCGGTGTCTAACTGGTAGCGGTAGTTGCCGCTCCCGCCGCCGCTGACCCAGGTCCAGGTCGGCTGCGGGTTGTTGGTTACTTGGGGACTGGTGACCACCGGCGCGCCGGGCGCATTGGGTTCAACGCTGACGGTGGCGCTGCCGGAAGCCGACCAGTTCGAGGCGTCGTCGCGCTCTTGTACATAGAGCGTATAGTCGCCTTCAGCGAGGTCGGTATCGGGTACAAAGGAGAGGACGGTAGTGGGGTCGCTCCAATCGCCGGCTTCGCTATCGAACTGATAGCGGTACGTGCCATTGCCGCCGCCGCCCGAGACCCACGTCCACATGGGCCGGAGCGAACTGGTCCTTGCAGGCGCGGAAACGATAGGCGGGGTGGGACTAGTAACGTCGATTGTGACTGCGCGTTCGCCGGACTCGGACCAGTTGCCGGCTTCGTCGCGCTCTTGTACGTACAGCGTGTAGTCGCCTTGGGCGAGCTCGTTTTCGGGGACGAACGAGAGGACATCGGGGACGTCGGTGACAGTCCAGCCGCCTTCGTCTTCGCTGTCCAACTGGTAGCGGTATATGCCGTTGCCGCCGCCGCCGCCGGATATCCACGTCCACAGTGGTGTAGTGTCGTTGGTGGGCGTGTCACCGCTGACGATCGGCGCGCTGGGCGAGGTGAGGTCGACGGTTATGGCAAAGGTGCCGGGATCGGACCACGACAGATCCACAAGCTGTTCCTCGACGTAAAGGGTGTACACGCCTTCAACTACTTCCGTGGCGGGTTCCCACGATGTGGCGGCGGTTTCAGTCCATCCGGCCGGGTCTGTGGCGTCTAACTGATAACGATAGGCCTCGGTCGCGCCGCCGGATATCCAGGTCCAAAGCGGTGTGGTGTCGTTGGTGGGTGTGACACCGCTGACGGTCGGGGCCGTGATCAGGTCGGAGTCGACTAATATGTCCTTCCAGCCGCTATCAGACCAGTTGCCGGCCTCGTCGCGCTCCTGGACGTACAGGGTGTGAGTCGTCTCATCAGCGAGCTCCGCATCCGGCGTAAACGAGAGCTGGCCGGCGACGTCTGTCCAGGAACCTTCGTCTGTGCCGTCGAGTTGGATCCTGTACTGGCCGGCGCCGTCCCCGCCGCCGCTCAGCCAACTCCACGTCGGCTGGAGGTTGTTGGTCTGGTCTAGACCGGTTACCACAGGCTTGATGGGGGGAGTTGTGTCGACGGTGATCTTCCACTCGCCAGATACGGACCAGTTGCCAGCCGCGTCCGTTTCCTGAACATAGAGGGTGTAATCGCCGTCGGGGTACAAAACGGCGCCAGGCGTAAAGCTGGTATCGCTGACTTCGGTCCATGCACCTTCGACTTCGCCGCCAAGCTGGTATCGGAATGTTCCGTTCCCGCCGCCGCCCCTGGTCCAGAACCAAGTGGGTGTCGAGTCATTGGTAAGGCCGGGGCCGCTAACAATCGGCGCGTCCGGCAGTGTGGTGTCGACGATGACGTTATCGCTGTCCTGGCCGGAGGATTCGTTGCCGGCATTGTCAATGAACTTGACAAACACGGTCTTTGCGCCTTCGCCGTCGGTGAGCCACCAGTTCTTAGTGAGCTGGTCTTCGTCGTAGGTTTCGGGATCGCTCCAGGCGGTCCCGTCGTTGCTGAACCGTATCGAGGCGACGCCCGAGGTCTCATCGGTGGCGGAAAAAGTCAGTTCGACCGGGTTGTAATTGACGGCTTCGACTCCGCCGGCAATCACGACCAAACCCGTTGGCGCAACCCGGTCAAGAATGATCGAGTCGGAGATCTCAACGGTGGATTCGTTGCCTGACAAGTCCCGCAACTGGGCGTACACCGTGTTCGGCCCGTCAAGGACGCCCGCATCCAGCGGGAACAGATCCGCGGCGCCGTCATAGGTCTGCCAGTCGTCGGTCCAGGTGACGCCGTCGGAACTGTACCTGACGTCAGTCACGTCCGTGTCAATGGAGGTGACCAGGACGGACAGGCTCAGGGTGTTGGTGAATGTGGCGCCGTCGTTAATGGACATGGCGCCGGTCGGCGCGGCCGTATCCAGGTTGATGTCGTCACTAGCGGGCGGATTGCTCTCATTACCGAGGTTATCCATGAATTTGACATAGACGGTATTGAGTCCGTCCGGCCCGGCCAGCGTCCAGGGGTAGGTTATGACATAGGGGACTGGGGGGCTCCAGATGGTGCCGTCGTTGCTGAACGACATCGATTCAACTGTACCGAAGTCGTCGGTTGCCTCGAGCGTAAGGGTCACGTCGGGGCTGGTGGTGTTCAATGCCCCGCCGTTGATAACAACCGAACTGAATTCGGGGTTGGGACCGGTCGTGTCGAGGATAATGGTGTCATAGTCACTGAACGAATTCCCCGCGGCGTCCCAGAACAGGACATAAACGGCCTTTTGGCCGTCCGGACCGGGAAGTGGCCCGTAATCGTTAAATTGCGGGGCATAAGCAACCGGGGCATCCCAGTTGACGCCGTCCAGGCTGAATTGCATCGCGGTCACGGCCGACGTGGCGTCAGTGGCCGACAGGTAGAGGGTGACGAAGGGGTTGTTGGTGGCAAGCGGCCCGGGATCGACGGCGCCGTTAATAAAAATCGTTCCTTCGGGCTGGGTTTTATCCAGCGTAATGGAGTCGCTTTTGGCGGTTTCGTTGAGTGCGGCATCCCGGAACACAACGTTAACCGTCTTGAGGCCGTCGCCCGAAATAAGGACCCATGCTTTTGTGGATGCCACGGGCTCCCAGGGCCTGTCGATACCGCCCAGGTTGGTGACTTTCATTTCGGTGGCGCCGCTCCAGGTGAGCGTGAGTGCTACATTTTCGTCATTCGTATATTCGTCACCGTCGTTGATGGTAACGGAGCAACCGGCGGGGTTCGGCGGGGTTTTATCGATGTCATACGCCTCGCCGGTGTAGACCGTTCCCGTGCCCGTGCCGCCCAGATGATTGCCCGCGAGGTCGTTGATAGTGTCGTTGTCGACCAGGTTAAGACCCAGAGTGCCATCGCCCGAACCGGTGTTGACCAGGACGTTGCGGGTGGCGCCGCTGCCGGCCACCGATTCGATCGATGCGCCCGAAAC
>JAPLKX010000556.1 GCA_026387845.1 Candidatus Hydrogenedentota bacterium
CGAACTCTTGTTCGGCGGGGATGGCGACTTCTTTCTCGACCTGTTCCGGCGAGGCGTTGGGATAGGGAATCATGCAGCGGAGCACCGGGTATTCGAGGCGGATTGTAAATTCGACGGGCAGCAACGACCAGGCAATGACGCCGAGTCCGACCAGCGTGACGATCATCAGGATGGTCGTGATCGGACGCCGGATTGCAAACTCGGGCAGCGACCAGTTCATTGCGCCCCCGCCAGCCGCCGCACGGTCAAACGGCATCCCGCGCGCGGCGCCGCAACGTCCGCGCTAACAAACAAAAGCCGTCTCCCCGTTCGTCTCCCAGTGTGCACGTCCAACCTTCCGCAATGGGCGGGCAATTCCCTTACGGCCCAGCCCTGCGCCGGCCCCTGTTCCAATCACAAGCCCCGGAGACAATACACCCGGGCGAATTTCAGCGTTACATCGGCGAGCCCCGGGGGGGCGCTACAACGTCTGAATCACCTCGTCAAAAAGCGAGAGGGCCTCGTCGAGCACGGGTTGGGTGTGTTGTGCGGATACCGTGAAATCCGTATGGAAATACAGGCCTTCCTCAATACAGCGTGTGAAAAACCGGCCCATCAACTTCCGATCGAGCTTGTCAAACTGACCGTATCCGGTAACCGGCTCTCTAATGCCGAAATAAATGAAAAAGTTCGGGCCGAGCCACTGCACTCTCGCGGGCACGCCGGACTTGTCCAGCAGCCCCTGCAACGCCCCGAGAAAGGCGTCGGCACGTGCGTGCCAGCCATCGTAGAAGCCCGGCGCCTCCATGATGCCGAACGCCGCCAGCCCCGCCGCGCAACCCAACAGGTTACCCGAAAACGTCCCGCCGGCTATCACCGGGTCGGCCGGATCCATGATCTTCCGCATCACCGCTTCTTTTCCGGCCACCGCCGCCAGCGGAAACCCGTTGGTGAGCGCTTTGGCCAGCGCGCACAGGTCCGGCGTGACCCCGTAATAACCCTGCGCGCACGACAGGCCCGTCCGGAACCCGGAAAGGACCTCGTCGAAAATCAGCACGATCCCATGCCGGTCGCACGTCTCGCGGACGGCTTCGAGGTATTCGCTTGTGGTGGTGATGCAGCCGTTGTTGTAGTCGATGGGATTCATGATGATGGCGGCAATCTCGCCCGGTTTTTCCCGCGCCAGGCTCTCAAACACGTCGGCCCGGTTCCACGGGATCACATAGAGCGTGTCCCTGATGGCCTGCGGGATGCCCGCCGTGAGGCCGCCGATCCGCGATGGCCTGTCGCCGGGATTTTCCGCGTCGATTTTATGAGCCAGGTTGTTGCACAACACGTAATCATGGACGCCGTGGAAATGCCCGTCAATCCGCGCGATCTTGTCACGGCCCGTGTATCCGCGCGCCAGCCGCATGCACAGCAGCGTCGCCTCGCTTCCCGAATTCGTATACCTGACCTTCTCCGCGCACGGCACATGCTCGACAATTTTCCCCGCCAGCCCCGCGCTGAGGTAGCTGTCATGCTCCGCGAACAGGCCCAAGTCCAGCGCATCACGGACCGCCCCGATAATCTCCGGCCGTTTGTGCCCGAGCGGGCAGGCCCCGTGCCCCATGAAAAAATCAATGTACCGCCGGCCTCGGATGTCCCAGATGTGCGGGCCTTCCGCCCGTTGGACATAAAACGGCTCACCCGTGAACGGGTTGCGCCGGAAACTCGAAGACACCCCGCCCATCAAATATTTTGACGCCAGCGAAGGCAGATCCTGTTCCATCCCCATCTCCTCGATGACAAGACACACAGTCTACCCGGGAATCATGCCCTGGCTCAAGAAAAGATTTGAGATCTCAAATTTGGGATTTGAGATTTGAGATTTGAGATTTGAGATTTCTTACCGGTGGGGGCGCACGATGTTGGCCAGTGGCGGGTAGAACTTGTAGAGGCGCATCAGCCATTTCGTCAGAGGCGAGAGGTACAGTTCCGGCTGGCCGCGTTCAATGGCTCTTATCAGTTTCGCGGCGAACACATCCGCGGGCACTTGCCCCCGCCGCGGCTCCCCGGAAAGATTGATGGAAGACAACGCGACGTTGATCACGCTGACCGGCGTGCCGCGGAATTCGGCGCGGAGCGCGTCCGAGATCCCGTTGACGGCGGATTTCGTGGCGCTATACACGGTTTGGCCGGGGTTGGGCTTGTACCCGGCCAGCGAAGAGATGTTGACGATGGCCCCGCCGCCCCGCTCGATCATCATGGGCGCGACCAGGCGGCAAAGCTGGAGCGGCCCCGTGACGTTCGTACGCACGAGGCTGTCAATTTCATCGAGCGACGTCCCCATCAGCGGCTTCGAGGTGACATCGGCGGCATTGTTGATCAGCACGTTGACGCGCTTGCCGTCGCGCCGGATCGTCTCAACGAGTTTTTCAATCGACGCGGATTCGCGCAGGTCGCAGCCATAGAACGAGCATTTGGCCCCGGCCTCGGCCACCAGCCGCGCAGATTCCCGCAGGTTGGCCTCGTTTCGCGCCGCGACCAAAATGTCCACGCCCTCGATATGGCGGCCAAAATAAACCGCCAGGCGCCGGCCCACGCCCTGCGAGGCGCCCGTGATCAAGATCGTTGCGCCATCCAGTCTCATCTTCAACCCTCATCCCATTCCCACGGCAGTTTGCGGGCAACCAGCGCGAACTTGTTGGGCCGGCCCCCATGCCAGGCCGCCAGCGCCAGCACGAACGGCGCTTTGAGGAGGCGCTGCCACATCGGAAATACGCTGCGGCACACCTGGCGCCCGTCGATCCGGATGGGCGTCAGTTTGAAGTCAAAACTCTGCCGCTCGAGGACGGCCTCGAGATGGAGTGGGTCTATGGCGGGCTCGTCGGGGCATGGCGCGACCCGGATCGGCGAGCGGGGCGCCTGCGTCCACCGCACAAAAGCGTACCGCGCGTCCGGCTCGACAATGGCCAGCCGCCCGAGCCGCTTGAGAACCCGGTGGAACTCAGCCACGACCCCGAACCACGCCTCCCGCGGCAGGTGGTGGAGCACGTCGATGCAGTACACGGTGTCGAACGAGCCGGCGGCAAACGGCAGCGGCATTCGCGCATCGGCCACAATAGACGGCACGCCGCGCTTGCCCGCAAGAGACGCGCACCGCGGCGAGATGTCCAGCGCGACCACCAACCGGGCGCCAAGCCCTGCCGCGATAGCCCCGTCCCCGCAACCGACATCGAGCAGCCGGCCCTTGTTGATTACGAGCCCGTCGAGCCGTTCGAGCGAAACGGAGTCGTAACGGTAGAGCACGTCGCCCGACGCCAGATAATCAAACAGCCGGTCCTGCCGCGACGCCTCCACGCCCCCGCGTTTCAGCCCTCTGATGCCAATCAAGAATGCGCCCCAGAATACCGCGTTGGTGATCGCGATGCTGACGCCCACCGACGCGCCCAGCACCCCCGCGGGTACGCCCGCTACCTCGAACAAAAGCCCCGCCGCTACCAGGTACGGGACGCCGGTGGCGTTGGGCGTGAACGGAAACGCGCTGGCGAGCGCATGCGCGCATTGGACAACCGCCAGCAGCATGAACGACAGCGTGTACCCGAAGCTCCGGTACAGCAGCATGCCCACCACGATGTCCAACGCCGTCGCCAAGAACGTCATCGCAGACGCCATCGGAACTTTCGCGCCAAACCCCCTCACTTCGGTGCTGACATCCACAAGAAGCGAAGCTACCCGGCTCAACCGGCGAAAGCCCTGGCGGCGTTCAAGCCGGTTCGCGAGGAAAACAAACAGGCCCCGCCGCGTCAGAATTACCGCGGGCGCCGCCACCAGAACGATCAGCGCGCCCGCCACGTAAACCAGCATGTTGTTCAGCCGGGCATCCGGCATCGGGCCGACCGCCGGCATCCCCGATTTGAGGCCGAACGCCACGATGCCCAGCGCGCCAAGCCCAAGTGTCGCCGCCATTTCGAGCAGCCGGTCCGTTACGATCCACGCGCCAACACGCGCCGTCCGGTATTCTCGCAACATCAGCGGCGCCAACTCACCCACCCGGCCCGGCGACCAGTCCCCACCCGCTTTCGCCAGGAAGTACAGCTCCGTTGCGCCCGCGCCCTGCCCCAGCACCAGCCGCCATTTCACCACGCGAACCGCCAGCGCGCACGCCATCACACCCGCCATCGCCAGCAGCGTGGATGCGTCGACCGATGCCAGAACCGGGCCGATCCGGCCCCAGCCGATCCACCACAGAAATACCCCGTAAACCGCCGCGCCTACCAACCACAGACGCCGGAACGGCAATTGGGCCACGCGGACCGTTTGCGCCGATTGCACCGGTTCGCCGCCGCGGGCCGCGTCAATCACGGCCTGGTTTCCTCCCTATGTACATAAGGGCTTTTCCGTGAAACTTCATCAGGAACCGGTGGACGCGGCCGGGGAACAGGTTGCCCGCGATGAACAGGTTGTGGTTGTACGGGGAAAGTTGCACGGTTTCGAGCCCGTGCGTCTCAAACAGGAACCGCAGCGACTTGTCGTTGAACGGCCGCTTGTGCGTCACGTCGTCCCAGAACCTGAACCCGTACTTCAGGATGTTGGGGACCGTGATGAACACGATACCCCCCGGTTTGAGCACCCGGCGGATCTCTCTAGCGATATGCTCGGGACACGACAGGTGCTCGAGCGTGCTCGTCATCGCCAGCAGGTCAATTGAATTGCCTGCGAGCGGCAGCGCCCCTTTTTCCATATCGGCCAAAACAAACCGGACGCCCGACCGCCGCAACTCCGCCGCGTAATACGGGTCGAAATCGAGCGCGATCCGCTGGGCGATCTCCGGGACGTCATAGCTGAGGAACCACCCGTTCCACGCCCCGCAATCCAGCACCCGCAAACCGCTCCGGCCCCCAAAATAATTATCAATCAGGTATTTCAACGACCAGATCTTGTGGCTGGTTTGGCCGATCTTTTCCGCCTTCCGCGTCATCAGCCGCATGAAAGCCCGCTCGACCGCGCCCGCCGATTCCAGGCAACAGCGCTCATAGTTTTCCGCGTAGCTCATCTGGCCCGACTGCTGGATCGTTGCCTGTCCCCCCGCTTTTACTGTTGGCCGGCGCCTTTTGCCGTTACTGACTTCGCCCACGGTACTGCCCTTTGTTTAGGTTTCTGCCGGGCAGTATATTCTCTTTTTACCGCCGAAGAATCAAGGCCAGCCTTTAGATACCGGAGTTTAGCCGCGCTCCTTACCCCAAACCCCATACCCCATACCCCAAACCCTAATCGAAAATGTGGGCGCCCGCCAGCAGCTTGCGGTAAAACTCGTTGAACCCAACTTTTACCGCCCGCATCCTGTCTTGAATGGTGGGCGCGGCGGGGTGTGACGGCGCCAGCGTCGACGCCCATTCAAAATAAAACTTTGTCTGCACCGCCTCGATTACGAGGCGCGCCGCGGGCTCTGTCGAATCGACCGTGGGTACGCCGGTAGCCACGTCTTTCCGCGGAAACACCACCAGGTTAACGCGCTCAAACTTTTTGATGGCCCCTTGCGGTGTCTCGCGAACCGGCCCCGCCATCACGGTTTGTACCGGCCGCACCACCTGCCCGTCCGCCCTCAGCAGGTACACGTCTGCGCCTCGCAACCCCACTGCGTCATACCCGATGCTCATATCGGCGAACGCCGAAACCAGGTGGCACTCGAACACCAAAAAATTGTCGTTGAACGCCTGGCCGAGCGTCTCGAGCTTGGGGTCGACCGTTTCGCCGGCCTCGAGGGCCTGCGCCTTTTTCAGCGCGGTGACTTCCGGGTTCGCCCAGATCGCGTACGAATCCGACGAATAGAGGTTGCCGTACGACCCGCTGTCCACGTGAATGGGCGAGATAAACGATACCGGCGTGAACCCTACAACGGCCCGCGGGACCCCCGGCTTCTTCCCTCCGCGGGTCGCGCACGAAACCGTAAGCACACAGATCATCCCCAGCACAATCGCGATCCGCATTCGGCCCGTGGTCATCACGGCGCCGCCTGCCCGGCCGGGCCTTCTGAGGCCGCCGGGCCTTCTGAGGCCCGCGGTTTCGGCGTCTTGGGATTCTGCGGCGGCACGGCCGGCTCACCCGGCGCCGGCGCCGCCAGCTCTCCTGGCGCGGCCTCAGGCGGTTTGGCTGCGTCGACTACGCCCACCTCGACTTTCAAGTCCTCGATTTTCCCGCTCAATCCCGCGGGCAGCGGGTCGTTAATGACGCTGCGCGCATCCTGCCCGCCCACGCCATGGTTGCGCAGTTTGAACTCGCCCGACGGCGTGACCTGTTTGACGATCCCCATCGGCCGGACCTCATCGCTCAGCCAGATGTCGACGGTTTGGCCGTCCCGGATCAGTTGATAATGCTGCGCCTTAAGGACCGACCCGTCCCGGATTGTGACCTCTTCTTCGCCTACCAGCTTGCGTTCAGGTTCGGGAGCCGGCTTCTCGTTTTGCGCCGCGTCCGTGTCGACCGGCACTTCCTCGACGTCCCCGCGGCCCACGCGCTGCAAAACCTTGTGCAGGTTCTTCGGGTCGTTTGCAGGCCCCGTCACCAGCATCTTGTAGATGCTGCGGTAACCCACTATGGGCACAATCTCGATCTCAAGCCAGTACCCCTGCGTCACCCCGACCCGTTCCTCGCCCACAATCGCCAGCCGCATCACAAACGCCTGCGCCGACGTCGCGTCCGTCAGGTCGTACCAGGCCCATGCCCCGTTCGTCGGCTTGACCAGTTTCTCGGTCAGCACGTCGCCCAGCATGTCCTGGGCAAAACTGACGCCACAAATCATAACGGCGGATACCGCCAGGATTATCACCCGAAAACGCATCTCACAATCTCCATCAGAACCCCTTCATCCTATCACAACCCCAATTTACAAAGAAGTAGGCGCGATCGTCTCGCCCGCGCCGTCCAGACCACATGCCTAAGATCCAAGGCAGAGACTGACCTCAAACCCCAGCCGCATAAACGGTGTAGGCGCCGGTTTCTCATCGTCGTCCACCATGTCCACTTCAATTGAGCCCTACATCACCACCCGAAACACCATCAACTCGAGCTCGACAAAAAAATGCGCCAAAAACGGGAGCAACGCGTTTTGACGCTTTTTTGCCCAATACGTCAGCACCAGCGAGAACGCCACCATCCCGGCCGCTTCGATCAGCGGCTTCTGCAAATGGTATGCGCCTTCGAACACGGGGATGATCAGCCAGCCATACCGTGGCCACGACCTCATCAGCGGCCGCAGCAGGAAGTACCGGTGCATGAACTCCCAACCCAGCAGCCACGACAGCGTCCACACCATATCGTGGCGCAACACGAGCCACCGGTGTGCCGACGGCAGCGATGACATACCGCCATATGTCGCGCGCAACGACGGCACCAGCGGGATAATCGCCACGGCCGCCGCGCCCGCTATCGCCAGCCCCCCGAGCAGCCACCAATCGGCACGCCGCCAACGTCTCACCCCAAACCAGCCCGGGTCCAGCCGCGGCAGGCTCAAAACCAGCGGGACCAAAAACCACGCCGTGAATTTAAACAAGTCAGCGCCCCACGGGCCCCGCCACCTCAACACCCGCCAGTCAATGTCGAACGGCCCACGCACGCCTCGCGCCGCCAGCGTGTCTACCACCAACACACCCGCCACCCAAACCAGCACAAACACCAGCCAAAGACGAACGCGGAATGCCGAACGCGGAATGCGGAATTTCGTCATTTCTTCACCGTCGGGACGTCCCCCGGCCTCAACCCCATCCATCCTTTTCGTCCCTTATGTCCCTTTCGTCCCTTGTGGCCTCCGGCCTCGAGTCTTCTTCGGATACGGGCACAGTTCGTTGACGGGGCAGACCGGGCATTTGGGGTTGCGCGCAACGCAGATGTTCCGCCCGTGGAACACCAGCAGGTGCGAAAACATCGTCCATTTGTCCTGCGGCACGACCTTCATCAGGTCTTGCTCGATTTTTGGCGGGTCCGTGTTGGTGGTAAACTCGAGCCGGCCGCTGACTCGCCGGACGTGCGTGTCCACGATGAT
>JAPLKX010000492.1 GCA_026387845.1 Candidatus Hydrogenedentota bacterium
GAGTTCGGCGACCTTTCGGACGGACTCTTTGGTATCGGGCTTGTCCATGGGGTGGTCCTGTGAGAGTCGACTCATCATGGTCGTAACCAGCTCGGCCGTGGAGGCGCTGTCCGGCGCGGGGTCGAGTTCCCCCGCGCGGCGCACCCAAAGGACCAGTGCCGCTGCGGCTGCTGCGGAAAACGCGATATACCAGACGATCCTGTGGCTAGACATTGCCCTATTGTAGCTGCAAAAAGCGGGGACAGGCACGCTTTTTCAAACTGCCGAAAAAGCGAGCCCCCGTTTTTTGCTGTGTGTAGACATTGGCTTTATTGTACTTATGTTTTTGTGCGGGGACAATAGTGGGTATGTTTGGTGTTTTGATTGAATTGTGGAACGAGGGGGGTTTTATTGACGGAATTTAAGAAAATTGCCGGGCTGTGCGCGGGGTGTAATTAACTTAACCTTATGGTGTAAACGGAATTGCGCGAGATTGTTTGTTGACACGAATTTTCTTCTATGCTATAAAGGTTGCCATGCGGGGGCGCGCCCGGGATGGCGTGCGTCTGAGCATTGAGTGGAGCGGCACGGTGTGATAGGAGAGTCAGGGTGATCTGTCTTTGTAAGAAGAGAGGTCTCGACGGGATTTCGATTTGGGTTGGGGAAGATCTAGAAGTTGGACGCGTGTCACACTATAATGAAAAGGTAAGGGGCGTTCTGTTTTTTTGTGGAGGAAGTGAAACGTGACAATCAAACGTGGGGCGTTGTTGGGTGTGGGTTTGGCGGCCCTGGTTACGTTGGGGGTGGGCGTAATTTACGCGGGTTTGGAAATACCTGCGGCCCACGGTGCGCCTGCCGAACCTTCCGTAGCTGCGGAATCCGGTTCGATAGCGGAAACCGCCGCTCCCCAGCTTGATCTGTCGGCAGAGGATCGGTTTGAGTTGGCGGAAATGGACAGCAGCGGTGTATCGGTGGTGGCGGATGCGTTGGCCAGTGCCGCGCTGGACCCGGTGAAGGCGGGGATCATGGTTTATGCCGAACCCGACCACGGTGATGCCCCACTGACCGTTACGTTTACCGACATGACGGTGCCCACGGCGGAGCAAGGTCCAATTGAATGTTGGACGTGGGTGCTCGATGTGTTTGATCAAGATGCCGATTTCAACAATGTAGTGATCGGCCCGATCTGTGACCCTTCGGGAAGGACGGTTCAGTGGACGTACCTTCAGCCGGGGCATTACACGATCCGGTTGACGGTCCGCTACCGCAACCCGCAGCCGAACGGGGAGCCGTGGGTGGTGACGCGCGAGTTCATGAACATGATCACGGTGAGCGGGGAAGGGGAACAGGGGAACACGGCCAGTTTTACGGCCTCGGACGGCATCCCGAACAATACCAGTTTGATTCCGCTGAACAACTGGGTTCCGCTGATGTTTTTCACGATGACGTACGGCGAGGACTCGTATGCGCCGCGGTATCTGAGGTATCTTGATTATATAATTACGGGCGACCGTGGCGACGAGGATCCCTGGATGCATTGTTTTAATCCCACCAAAGAAGACATTCTGGAATTCTCGATCTGGATAGACCGGGGGGACGACGGGCCGGACGGTGTGTTCGAGCCGATGCGGGGCGGAAGTCCTTTTGACACGCTGCTGTGCAGGTGGGATAACGAGGGCAACCCCTATGGCACCCTCGATGACACCTACGGCTACCTCGAATACGACATGGACTTTGTAAACGCGCCCTTTTCCGAATGGGCCATATCTGTGCCGGACCAGACTATCGGCTACATCCTGATGGTTCGGACCTCGTCGGTTTGGCGCAGCGGGACCGAGTTGGGTTTTGTCCTGTGGCCGTCTTGGTATTCTAACATGGAGATGTGGTCGTACAACGCCGACAACGTGCCGGTCCCGCTGGGTCCTGCCCTCGTCGCGGACAGCTACTCGCCTGAAGATTTCACGGACATTGGCCGGGATCTTGGGTATTCGTCGATCTTCGGCGTATTTGATATTTCGGGTGCTCAATTCCAGGACTATTCGTGGGGTAATTGGGACAACAACACGTGGAACTGGCCGTCGAAGTTGTACACGCCTGGGCCGGATCATCTGCGTCCGGTATGGGACAAGCTTGACGGGGCGATCGAGAACGGGATAGGGGAGTGGCTGGATCTGCGCCGGGTGTGTTCTCTGGAGACGTGGGTGCCGGTAATCGGGATCAACCTGCACGGCGCGGACTCGTATCCGATCTACCCCAGCGAATCCATGCAGCCCGGTGAAATCAACCTGATCTGCACGGACATCGGCGGCGACCCATATGGAGTTGGCCACGACAGCGGTGGCTTCGACGCGCAGAACGGTCTGGAGGTCATTACCGAACAGGGGACCCCGTGGAACTCGCCGGGGTGGGGCTGGGATTATGCGTTCAACGGGGCATGGTTGTATCACGACACGAACAACAACGGCGTGTTTGATGTGCCGACGCCGATGCCGGGCGGCGGCGTGAGTTTCGTGGACTACCCGATGCGTCCCTATCGGTGGGACTGGTACTGGACCCACGGGATGGAAGATCAGATCGAGCAAGGCCTTCTCGAGTGGCAGTATGACCCGTTCCCGCCGGGCGGCGGCGACCCGTGGTGGAAAATCAAGATTGCGTTCGCGAACGGTCGCCGGCGTACCGAACCCGAGACGCCCACGGGTTATGCCGAAGCGATCCCGGACGGCCCCGATGGCTGGGTCGAGGACAAGTGTGACTATTTTGTGGTGCTCCGAGCGGATTCGGGCTACGTCGATAGTTCGACGCGCGATGATGACGGGGTGGGGATGGCGCTTGGCGCGGATACGAAGTGTTTTATCGAGCCGCGGCGGATCAACCCGAAGACGGGCTTCATGGACGGTGGCATCCGCATAACGGGCAGCATGCTCGAGGAGTTCTACGGCCCGCGAGATGATTACGTTCCGTGGCAGGAAGACCCGCGGCTGGATTGGCCGAGGGATTATGAGCCGTGGTGGAGCGAACGAACTCACAACCAGTTGAACACCAAGCCGATTCGGTTTGGGTTGGATGTTCACGACCTGGTGCTGACGTTAGATTCGGACAATGACTGGGCGAAGATGTCGGGCGTTTACTACGTCGACCCGTACATTCCCTTCTGCAATGAGTACCCGTACAGCATATTCCAATCCTGGATGGACCCGCTTGGAATCCTCAGCGGTCACTTCTTTTATACGGACGTAGCGGCCGCCACGACGGTAACGAGTTGGACGGAGGCGCCCGAGCATGAGCGGGACAGTCATTACAAGTTCCAATACCCGTTCGAGACAATCCCGTTTGAGAACCCGAACCTGGACGAAGTCCGCCTACCGTTTTACCCGATCGTGCCGCCGCAGCCGACGCTTCCGGATTGGACGACGTGGCCGTTCCGGGAATATGTGGATTTTGGGCCGGACGGGGTGCGGCAGTTGGAGTCGGGCGATGGCCAATCCGCGGACGACGTGTACGTGTTTGATGTTCCCGGCCGTATTTGGCCCGAAGACGGTTACGCGGGTTACTGGCTGATCGACCACAAGGGTGGCGCGTTCTACATCGCGGGCAACACTACGTCGCGGTTGACGCTGTATCAGGGTCATGCCGTGCTCGATGGGGACTGGTTCATCGCGAAGGACGCCCTTACGCGAGGCCGGTACCCGCATGTCAGCAATTGGCCGGAAGGCCTGTCGCCCGCGGGCCTGCGTGCGGCTCGGTTGCTTAAACAGCACGTGGACTCGAATTCGTCCTTTGATGCGATCAACAATACGGGGATCACGAACGGGACGGCGATGCTGGGGCTGAACCTTGCGGGCGCGGACGATCCCTACACGAACCGGCTGCGCACGGTGACGCTGCTTCGTGTGGCGGTGGCATTCTGGGGCCCGGGGTTCAATCCGTGGAACGACCTGCTCCCGCTTGATCCGGATGGCACGCTTCCTGGCTCGGGCGTGCTGCTGTGGGAAGACCGCAACCAGTCCGGTGTTTTTGAGGGGGATCGCGGCGACGCGGTGGTTCCGCTGAAAAACTGCGCCTGGAGCCTGGCGCCGGAGCCGGTTGACGTTGACGGGGACCACATAGCGGACGACCTGAACGGTGACGGGGAAGTGACGGCTCTGGACAACGCGTGGGTGCTCACCCTGATCCCGGATGACCCGTGGGCGCCGCCGTTCAAAGATGCGAACTATGGGGACGATTTGTTTGTCGTGGCTCGTCCCTCGAGGAAGATAGAGCGGTTTGAACAGTTCAGAGCGGTTATAGCCTCGCATATGCCGGGCCGGCCCACGTCGGCCGAACAGGAAGGCGGGGTGACGCTGATGCCGGTGGCGTACCACGCGGATGATTCATTCATCAAGAACAATCCCGAAGAGGGCGCCGTGCAGGACTTCTATAGCCATGACATGCTGGAGGCGAACGTCCCGTGCGACGTGGTGAATTTGACGTCGGTGGGCCAGCAGATCATGCCGGGCGAGCAGCCGGTGGCGGTGCTGGGGATCGACGCATCGACGAACCGGCCGGCCTCGGTAGCCCGGCATTTTGCCGGTATGGACGGTACGGGCATGAACGCGACGGATCCGCCTACGCCGCCGTTCCTGTACGCGACACCCGGCAAAGACTGGAGCAACACGGGGGTGGTGGGCGATTACCTGATTGGGAAATCGGGCGAGTCCGGCCAGATTGAAGGCTATAAGGTGATAGGGGCGTCGGGGAACACGCTGACGCTGGAGGGTGGCCTGCCGGCAGACGGCAAGTATATCGTGGTTCGCGACCCGACTTTCCTGGAGCAAGTGGTAGTCGAGGTTTATGACCACAACCTCGATGGCGACTTCAATTACACGGAAGATCTTGTGAAGCTGGGATTCGAAGATCCCGCCAACGGTCTTTACAGCGGCATATCAATCTACCGGGACAACGACTGGGACCCCAGCAGAAACACGAATGGGGTGTTCGACCCGGATATCGACATACCGGTGGCGCTGGACCGGGAGCCGTCGGTGATTGGACTTTTGGGTGGCCCCACGCCGATCCAGTTTTCATTTTGCGCGCCCGGCACCGATGACCAGTCGGGTATGGATGAGATCCCGCTGGCGCAGCAGCCGCGGCGCCGGCAGTGGATTCCGGACAGCTTCGGTGTTTCGAACAATGACCCGGATTTTGGGCCGGATTTCTTTGTAGTGATACGGACGTCTCAGCGGATGGAACTGGGGGACGACTTCCGGATCGCGATTGTGTCGTGGGGGCCGAACACGCCGACCGAACCCGACCCGGATCAGTTCCCGACCTACGTTGACATGCCGGTCCCGACGCCGGGCACGAATTCGACGGTATTTGATCTGTTCTCGGAGTTCCCGTGGGGGTCTCGTGCGCTGGGATTCATCACGCTGTTCAAGAACAAGCCGGCCTATAACTACTGGACGTACGACCAGGTCCAGCGCAAGCAGGTTACGCGCGTGGAGCAGGATCACAGCCAGGACAACAATCCCTACCGGTACTGGGTGCGCAGCGGCGCCAACAAGTTCGGCCAGACCAACATCCTCACGTCGTTGGAGGCGCCGGTTACGGATTTTGTGGCCAACTTCACGCGGCGCGCCCCGGGCCAGCCGATCCAGTTCACCAGCCTGTCCACGGGCACGATCACGAATTATTACTGGGATTTCGGGGACGGCCTGACGCAAACCGGGCCCAGTTACATCCGTGCGACGCATTCTTATTCGGGGCCGGGAAAGTATACGGTTGCCCTGAGCGTGACGGACGATCAAAACGCCACACGAGGCGAAATCAAACAAGACTACATCGAGATTGTGGACCTCCCGTATGCGGATTTCGTGGGATGGCCGACGGACGACGTCATGACGCTGGATAACAGCGGCATTTTCGGTGTGTCGGTGAGTTTCACCGACCGTTC
>JAPLKX010000090.1 GCA_026387845.1 Candidatus Hydrogenedentota bacterium
GGAGATCGGCTCGTGGGCGCTAAGCTCGACATACGGCGTGCCGGCGGCTTGACGATGGTCGCCCTGCCTTTTGCGCGAGCGCGTCGGCATCCAGCAGTGCCGGCTTGAACCTGGCGGGGTCCGGGGCGCTCTTCCCGCCGCTGCCCGACTTCGCATTGTTGTCTATCACCCAGTTGAACGCGCTGGCCACGTCGCGGATCGGCAACTGCCAGTCCTGTTTGGGTCTCAGCGTCAGCACCCAGGCGTAGTCCGTGGTGTCGACGCGGCCGTCCCCGTTCATATCGTCGGCTATGCCGTCGCCATCCAGATCGATCGGTTCCGGTGCGCCCGCCCACTGCAGACCATCCAGCGCAAGCGCCGTGTCGCCGCCGAAATATGTATTGACCAGCGGCAGGTCGCTCCACAGGAACGTCCCGTCCTGATTCACATCCTGGTAAAGCAGCACACCCGAGTCCACATCCATCCCGTCCGGATCCAGCGGCATCAGTTTCGACGGGTCAAACTGCGGACCCCAGAACGCCACCGTGATCTGGTCCAGCTTAATCCCGTTGGCCAGTCGCGTAATGGGATCATTCGTGCCTACCAGGTTGAACCCCAGCATCGGCGTCGGTTCGCTGAATATGTCAACGTGTTGACCGAGCACACGCGATTTCCTGTCCGCATACGACCAGTCGCTCGCACGCGGATACTGGCCCGGCGTAAGGGTAAGCGGCCAACTGTAGTACGACGGTAGCGATGGCTGGTTGGGCGGCGTCGCGAACAACGGCGAACGAGGCCCATGAGGCAGGGCGTCATATACGGGGCTGTAAAACGGCGCCGTCTCGTATGGGAAATGGCTGCTTCCCGTTGCATCGTCCACATACAGGCCGTATCCATTAGCCAGGATGGTGTGCCGGAACACTACCCAGTCTAGGACACCAACGCTGTGGTTATTGTAAAACTGGCTCTGGCGCAGCCCGAACGGGTCCATCCAGGCATCGAACCAAGACTGATACCCGCCCAGGAATGCCGAATCCGACGCCGTACCTATCAGGATCCAGCCCATATACGGAATAAAGATGAACACACCGCCCGAGCCGTAGTGAATCGATTCGCTCTTGGCGTACAGGTTGTTGCTCTCGTACGTCATGACGTAGTCGTAAACGTCCACGCCGGTCCGCATGGGTTTGGAGTTCAAAGCGTTCAGGGTCCGCTGAGGCCACCACGGTTCGTCGAAACCCCACAACTCGTCATCCTGCCACGCACCAAAATAGTCCCCGCCAAGCGCCGGAATCTGGCTGTCAACGTACAGGCCCCCGTCAAACTGGCCCCGGATCGCATTGTAACGCCGCGGCTCGATTAAAACCCGGAAATCCGCTCCCATCGTCATCCCAACGCCGTCCGGCGGATTCATGCTGATGTCTTCATACCCGCTGTCCGCCCGGACTACGACAAAATAGTCCGACGTATACATGCCCTCGCTGGCAACCGGGGAGGTCGGCACCTGGACCAGGAAGCCCGCACCTGGCTCATGCTGCCGTGAGTCGCCAACCAGCGACAGCCGGATCTTCCACCATGGATCTCCCCCACCCGGCGGGAAAGGCACATATTCCCACTCCGGCGTATAGGCTGTGTAATTCCCGCCGGTTTCATACGACCCGTAACTGGGAACCATCGGATAATCCACAAACGTCACGCCGCCTCCCGGCTGAGGCACCGGCTGCTCGAACGTGCCGTTCCCGTTTGTGTCGTGCCAGATCCACACGCCGTTGAACGTATAATCCATCCCTATACCGAAATCCGGAGTCGGTTGTCCGTGCCAGCCAAGGACCGGGTCAAACGCCTCCGGAGCATACAAACCGCCGTTGCCGGGAACGCCCAGCGGGTCCCCGCCAACGTCCGTAACAACGACGTTTACCTCCTCGAGCACGGCCCTCGGCACATCGTCAACCGTCCAATGGCCGTGGTTGGTTGCGCCCGCTCCCAGCAGGATCCCGGCCGAATGAAGGTTGATCCCCACCGCCGCCACCCACTGCTCGAGCGGAACCAGCGTCCGCATCTGCATCCATTCGCCCGTCATCATGTTGAACATGTTGCCCGCGGCATCCCAACGCGGCCGGGTGTGCTCGGCCATCGGCGTGTGCAATACGTGCGGCCACGACCACGCATTCACAAACTTGATGTGCTGGCCCGAACTCGGGCCGTTCGTGATGTCCCACGCCGCGAAACTTGACGAATAACCCACCTCCTCGTCCAGGCGCTCGTCGTCATAGAAATTCGGCGAATAGCTGTCCGACGGCGCCCCTTCTTCGTCGGTCGGGAATGGATACATCTTCGCCGCTTCCACCGTATAAGACAACGTCAGGCTCGACCGCCACGTCGCCGACGTCCGGACCGCCACAATATACGACCGCCACGGATCCACCGATCCCGCATTCACCTGGACCTGCGGCCGGGCTTGCGTACCATTTCCAACAAAATCCATAACATACCAAAGGTTGCCCGGGGTATAATCAACCAACTCCCCGAGCGGATACCCCTGATTGTTCCAAGTGCACACGATATAGTCTTTTTCATCCAACACCCCGTCGATTTCGTCCTCCTCGCCGCCCTCTTCAAACAGGGCAAACTCGAGAATATCCGATACCTCGAGCCCCATCCAATTGTTGTCGTAGCCCACGTCGTCTGGGGACTCGCGCGGGTCACGACGGATCGTGTACGTGAGCGACTCGAGTATGCGCGGGGCCGGCGCGTCTTCGCTGTCCCACGTCATCTTGATCGTGAACAACGGCATCCAGTCCATCAAGGGAAGCAGCGCCTGTTTGTCCCGGTCTTTTATCCCGTCTTCAATCGTGATCGACGCCGTAGGCACCTCCGGCGGTTCCCCTTCGCCTTCCCCGCCTTCGCCCTCCCCCTCCCCTTCCCCGCCTTCTCCTTCCGGCGGGCGGACCACGATGTAATCCGGACGCGTATACGTGTCCGTCGCCCCATCCTGAAACGTCGTCGTCAACCGAACCGAATACGTACCGCTGATCGTGTAGCGGTGAATCGGGTTCTGCTCCGTGCTCGTGCCGCCGTCGTCAAAGTACCAGCCAAAGCCTACCGGCGGGTTCGACGCGGTGCCC
>JAPLKX010000331.1 GCA_026387845.1 Candidatus Hydrogenedentota bacterium
AACTGCCGAAAACTACGCCACCTTCGTCGAAACGGCACTAAAAGAGGGCGGGTACTGAAGGCGCCATGAACAGAAGGCGGTTTTTAAAGATTCTTGGGGCTGTTGCGGCTGCCGGTGTTGCGGCCAGCTATCCCGTTACTATCGAAAGATACCTTGTCCAGGTAAACCGGTACCGGATTCCCATGCCAAGACTGCCACGAGAGTTCGATGGTTTCACGATCGTCCACCTGACGGACCTCCACTATGGCCCCCTGGTCCCGCTGTGGTTCGTCCGATGGGTAATCGAAACAGCCAACCGCCTCCGGAAACACATAACGGTCTGCACGGGAGATTATGTTGGCAAGAGGAATAAGCGCCAAGATCTTGAGCAGGTGTGGCCGGTCTTGGCGGAGTTGCGGGCGCCGCTGGGCGTTTACTCCGTTCTCGGCAACCACGACCATTGGACCGATACCACCCGATCCCTCCAATGGCTGCAGAGGAGCGGGCAAAACGTCCGCAAGCGTTGCCAGGGTTTCGAGCGGAACGGCAACAAATTATGGATTGCGGGCGGAGGAGACTTGTGGGAGGACCACATCCCGTTCGATGATCTCCTCGATGACGTTCCCAAGTCCGACTGCAGGATCGTGCTTGCGCACAACCCCGACAGTGCCGACACCAAGTTCTCCGCGCCCGTGGATCTCATTATTTCCGGCCACACCCACGGCGGCCAAGTGTGCGTGCCTTTTTACGGTTCGCTCATCCTGCCGGTAAAAAACAAGAACTACTCGTTTGGCCTCAAGGCAAACAGCAAAGGCCAGCCGGTCTTCATTTCAAAAGGAATCGGCTGGGCCATGTACCCGGTGAGGTTCAACTGTATGCCGGAAATAGCTGTTTTAGAGCTGACAAGCTCAACGCTATGAGCGCCATGACGCCATTGATGCTTCTCAATAAGTTTGGGGTGATATCCGCAGTCGGTCTTCTTGGAATGTCCCCGGCTTGGGGAAATCCCGCGCATCAAGCGGGCCAGGGCGCGATCGTTCTTGAGAACGATGCCTGCCAGATAACGTTTGACGCGGAGCACGGCGGGCTTTGTGAGATCGTAAACCGGGCTTCGGGAGATTCTTGTCTGAAGAAAGGGGATGCCGGAACGATGCCGTTCCGGGTGTACGCGGATCTGACGAAGAAATTTGAGATCCGTACCAATGAAAAGTATCAGTTGGTTTTTGACGAACCGGAAACTATAACGAAAACGCTGGTCCAGCCGGGAACAATGCAATTGACGAGAGTCGAACGCGCCGGTCTTTTCCAATTACACTATGAAGGGCAGGGGTTCCAGATTGTCTTGGGGGTGCGCCTTAACGAGCAGAGCCCTTCTTCGGACTGGTCGCTGCGAATCACCAACGCGGGAAAAGAACCGCGTGAGTTCCTTGCCTGTTTCCCTTATCTTGATGGCGTGCGCCTCGGCCCGGACGCTTCGAACAACATGGCCACCGCCATGGACCAGGCTGGTCTCGCGGTTCCGGCGTGGGAAAGAAAAGGCGGCGTGCTGGGTGAAAGCAACCAACTCTCGATGCAGTGGCATGCCATTTGGAACCCGGCGTCGCGTGATGCGCTGGCCCTGATCTTTATGGATGCCCAGGTACACCCAAAACGGTTGCTGCTTAAAGAGCCGGCGATCGCCCTGCATCACTTCCCCTCGATACGGCTGGCGCCCGGCGAGTCCGTCGACCTGCCTTCTGTCCGGATGGTTGCTTATACCGGCGACTGGCGGCCGGGCGCTCGAGCGTATCGCGCCTGGTATGACGCGGCGTACACGCACGTAGAGCCACCGGCGTGGTTCCGGGCGTCCAACGGCTGGAATGGGATTCATTTCAAGAAAGCGGAGCCAGGACTCAAGGCGGATTACCCGGGCCAGGTGATGCTGGACAGTTTTCGCGAATTGCCAATGGCGCAGATCCGTACGCCCATTGACAACTGGGAGTACGCCTTCTATTGCCAGACTTCCATGAGAATGAAGAATCTCCCCTATTTCCCGCATACCGACGGTGACAACATCGTGCGCGAAGACATGGGCGGCGCAGAGGCCATGCGCGAAGGGATTGCCGGCGTGCACCGTCTCGGCCTGCACGCCACGCTCTACGTGGAAGGCTACATCGTACATGAGCAAAGCGATATCGCCAAGGCGGGCAAGGCGGAGCGATGGGCCGTTATGCAGAAAGACGGATCGCTCATCGGCCCCTACAAGAAACAGGGCTTCTACCACATGTGCCCGGGCAGCATCGAGTGGCAGGATCATCTCGCCGGCATGGTTGCCCGTCTGCTGCGCGAGACGGACGCGGATGCCGTGCGTCTCGACTCGTTGGGATTTTATTACCTGGCGTGCTATAACCCCGCGCACCAACATAAAACGCCCTTCGGGTACAACGAGTGGATTGGCCAGTTGCTTGCCAAGGTGCGGGCGGCGGCGGTATCCGTCAAACCCGATGTCTTGTTATTGACGGAGGGTTCCGCCGATTGGTTTGGACAATGGTTTCATGGCGCGCTCACCAGCCGTTGCCCGCGCGATCTTTCCATGATGCGGTTGGCGGTTGGCCCGTTTCGTCCGTATGTATACGCTTCCGGCGCGTTGTGGGGATCGCTTTCGGGATTTCCGGGCGGTGGCTGCACAGGGCCGGACATAAACACCATGGACTGGAACTGGCTGTGCGCGCGGTTTCCGGTACACGAAGCACTTGTCTGGGGAGATGTGAGTGATGAAGACCCCGCCTCGTCGGACCCGCAGATTGTTACGCGCCGATTCGAGGGGGACGGCTACTGGGCCGTTGTGGCCGCCCGCCCGGAAAGCCAGGAGCCGGTCTGGCCGCGGGGAACCGGCGTCGCCAAAGACCATGCGGAGTATGTGCTGACGCTGCCGGGGCTCGAGGGGCAAGTGGCCGACGCGGCGCTCTGCGATATCGAGACACTCTCCTGGACACCTGTCGGCCTTGAACGATTGGATAATGACATCACGATTCGCCTCCGTACAAACTGGGCGCTCGTAATCTTGAGAAAGACTGCCGGCCCGGCTGTTGTGAATTTCGACCCGCCGCCAGTACTTCACAAGGGTGACTCGACGGTGATTCGCCCACGGGTCCTTTGTGGCGATCCGGCGTCGTCAGTCCTTGTGAGCGCGCCGGGACTTGAGGTCTCCCCTGCCGCAGAAGGCGCGCCGGATGAAACTCAGGTGACCGTGCCGCCGGATGCGTTTCCCGGAAATTACGCCGTCACCATTGGTGGCAACCACGTTCTCGGCACAAAACGTTTCCTGACCGTCGAATAATGCCACTTCATCTGGCCTCCGCACAGTGCGCCATTGAAAGCAACCCTTCTTGAACCTCTCCGATTTCGGACGTACAATGGGCGCACATTCGACGCGCGGATGGCGTCGCGCGCGCGGCGCAAACCGAAGGGGAGGCGCGCTTGTGCTAATGTATCACACCGGACAACGTTCAACGGCAATTCTTGTTTCCGTAACTTGCCTTTTCCTGGCCGGCATTGCCGCCGCGGGAGGCGCGCCGTCCTGGCTGGAGGGGTATGAATCGCGGCGTGACATCCTGCTTAACCAGTACGCGGCCGGCGGGAGCGCCGATCTCTACAACGACCTTGCCCGCCTCGCCCTCGGCATGGATCCGAGCGGAGCCGGCATCGATAATGCCATCGGCATGCTCAACGCGCGCCAGGATACGGCCGATTTCAAATTGCCGGGCCTGATGCGCCTGCTGTATCGCCACGCCGGCGACCCCCTCCTCAGCGCCGACGTCAAGAACCGCACGCGCCAGGCCATCCTTGCGTTTAAATATTGGCCTGACGAACCGGGCGCGGACTCGATGTGCACGTGGACCGAGAACCACCAAATCCTGTTCTCCGCCGGTGCTTACCTGGCCGGCCAACTTTACCCGGACGAGATCTTCACCAACTCCGGCAGGACCGGCGCTCAAATGATGGCGGTCCACAAGCCCAGGATCCTGCGTTGGCTCGACCTGCGGTACCGCACGGGGTTCAGCGAGTGGCTGTCGAACGTGTATTACAACGAGGATCTGCCCCCGTTGCTGGCCCTCGCCGACTTCGCCCAGGACGCCGACCTCGCTCAGCGGGCAAAAATGGTAATCGACCTCCTCTTGCTCGACATGGCCCTCAACAGCCACCGGGGTATTTTCGGCAGCACGCACGGGCGCAGCTACGAGAACAGCAAGAAATGGCCACAGAACGAAAGCACCAGCGACATCGAGTGGCTCATGTTCGACCAGGCCACGCTGCACTACGGCAACATGTCCGCCACGTGTTTTGCGCTAAGCGAAAGCTACCTCATGCCCGAAGTCATCTACGAGATCGCCAACGACACCGAGCGGCTCGAAAACATCACGCGGCAGCGGATGGGGCTCCGCATCGCGCCCGACAACGCCGGCGGGCTCTCGTTCGATCTCCACAACTACGAGGACGGGATGGTCTGGCTGTCGCTCGAGGCGTACTGCCACCCGCTCGTATTTCCGACGTTTGTCGAGATGCTCGACGCCTACAACTGGTGGGGAAACGACTTTTTTGCGCCGTTCGAAACGTTCCGGCCGCTCATTGAACTGTGGCGAGACGAAGGAACCCTCTCCGTCGAAATTGCGAAATTCGAATACGACCTGACGCGCAACGTCCGCGACGAGGTCAACATCTACACGTACCGCACGCCGGATTACATGCTCAGTTCCGCCCAGAATTACCGCCCCGGCTACGGCGGGGACCAGCACAGCATCTGGCAGGCAACGTTAGGCGGCAACGCCGTGTGTTTCACCACACACCCCGCGCAATATGCCGGCGACACACCCAACTACTGGACCGGCGCCGGCTGGCTGCCCAAAGTCGGCCAATATAAAAATGTCGCCATTATCCTGCATGACGCCTCCGACGAAGGCCGCGGCGGGCTCTACTTCCCGGTCACGCTGGATTTCACCCACGCCTGGCTGCCCCGCGAAGAGTTCGACGAGGTAGTCGAGCAAGACGGCTGGGTCTTCGCACGCCACGACAACGCTTATCTCGCGCTCCGCTCGCAGAACCCTTATTTCTGGCAATTGGACGCCGCCGGCGACCCGTACATGGAAATGGTCGTCCCCGGCCGGAAAAACGTCTACATTTGTGAGCTCGGCCGGCCCGAAACCCACGGAACCTTCGGCCAATTCGTGCAATCTGTCTCAAACGCCGACCTGGCGTTCGGCACCCTGGCAGTTGCCTATCGTTCCCCGTCGCAAGGCGCCCTCGGGTTTTCGTGGAACGGCGCGCTCATGCGCAATGGCAGCCCTGTAAGCGTTTCCGGCTACGGACGTTACGACACGCCTTACGGTTCCGCCTCGTTTCCCGCCAACGCCATCCAGGTCGAGTACAACGGCCACCGGCTCTCCTTGGATTGGCAGGACCAGACGCGCGAAACCGGCCCTGTCGCCGTGCCCGCCGCCGCGCCCGCTGCTCTCTGCCTGGTCGCCGCCGCGCTTGCCGCATCCGCCATTCGGCGGCTAAAGACATCGGTTGCTCTGAGATTATGCAAAGAAGGGGAAAATGAACCAGCAACCTTACAACGATAAAATCCGAAAAGAGATGATCCTCCGCGACCATCTCGCCGCCGCCCGAACCGTGCTCGCAAACGAAAGAACAATCCTCGCTTACCTCCGCACTGCACTCACCACCATTGCCGCAGGCGTCGGCCTCATCGAACTGACCACCACCCCAGCCATGCAAACCATCGGATGGATCCTCCTGCCGGTCGGCGCCGCATGCCTTGTCATCGGTGTCGTCCGCTATCTCCAGTTCAGACAGTACATTTCTCAACTGACCCGGGCCGAAAAAGACCTGGAAACCGACTAGAAGGCGGTAGGCCCTCGTTCCACCCCGTTTCTGCACGGTTCCAACCTGTTTCGCTGTTTCGTTTTTACATCCAGCCTCGAACCAGATATGAAAGCCTTAACGCCAGTTTCCGGCTCCGTTCACTCAACTCGTTTATAGCCAACCTTTTACATCGCATGATTTTCCGTCCGGCGCCTATTGAGAGCAGGGGCATGTTTTTTGCTCATCTCCTCTCTTCGAGTGATTTGGAGGCAGCGGAGCAGCATGGACATGTTTGGCAGGCGCCATTTTTTGAAGTTGGCAGGAGGGGTGGCACTCTCGGAAGTTCTCAGTGGCTGTATTCTCACCGACAATGACTATTACCGGGCGGGTCGTGCGCTCGGCACTGCCTATAAAACGGGGATACGCATGATGTTGCGCCAGTTTATCCTCGAGTTCCCCCAGTATCTCCAGATTATCCGAGACGAAGGTCCCGCCAAATCGGACTACATGCCGGTGGTCATCAACTTGGACGAGATCCAGAAGGGGGCCGATCCCGACATGCTGGAAGTCCTCGCCGGTGCGGTATTTAACCGCGATAGGCTCGCCCAGGCGCTCTATGACCAAAGTCCAAACAACTATTACAAGCTGTTGGGCATCGCGGACGGGGCGTTTGGACCGTACATGCGCAAGTTTCTGTTCTCGATACAGTGCCTTGAAGTGACGATGCCGCGCCTGAGTTACATAAATCCGGGCCTGTGTTCGGCGGTCCTGTTGAGGTCTTCGGCCACGACATTTGGGGAGCCGGTGCTGGCGAAGAGTTTTGACCTGCTCAACGTGTGCTGGTACGGCTGTGTTACGCGGAAGACGCGGCCCGGTGGCAAGCTGCCCTCGCTGGATAACACCCTCAGCGTCTTGCCCGGCGCCGTTTCGACGCTGAACCCGTACTTCTGCGTCACCCACAACACCCTGCCCGGCGCGTTTTCCAACGGCCGGTACCTTCCCGGCACCTGCACGGAACAAGACATGACCGAAGCGTGCCGGTCGGTGGAGGAAGCCATCGAGTTTCTCTACGGAACCGAAAACGGCGGATACTTCCTGTTTCCCATGGCCGACGCAGAGGACAACATCGCCCTCGTCGAAAGCACGCCGTTCGGGAAGGAAGTCATAGTGCCTGACGCCGACTTTCTCGTCGTAACCAACCACTCGCAATGCCCGCACCCTCATGCGCCCGACGGCGCCGTGAGAACCGATATCCCGCTTGACACGTTCATCCGTCACAGGCGCCTCACGGACCTTGTCAGCCAGCACCTGGCCAAGAACGGCAAGCTCAGCCTGGAGAACATCAAGGCCATGTTTGCTGACCACGAACACGGCGGCGGTCTGAACAGCCTGTGCCGCCATTCGTCGATTGCCGGCACCGTCAGCACCGTAATCATGTTGCCCAAATCCGGCCGGATGCTGGTGGCGCCGGGCCACCCTTGCGAAACCCCGTTTCTGGAATACGAGATCGAGTAAGCGAAGAACAGGGACTGACTCAACTTTCAGCAGTTTGAACAGACAACGTAGGCCCGAATTCCGATTCGGACCGAATTCCCGATTCGGACCGAATTCCCGATTCGGACTGGACGAGCCATCCAAGCCATCAGCCAGTCCCATTCGGAGATGGGACCTACAGCCAATCCATTGATTGAAGGAGACCCTCTGTGCGCGCCTTTCGCCTTTCTGGCACAGCGATTGCAGCCCACGTCAACCGCGCGACGACTGTGTAAAACCTCTACAGGAGACACCCTATGCGCTCGAAATGCAACCCGGACCGGTACGTGGCGGCCACGCTGGCGGTCGTATTCCTGCTGTCGGGGATTGCGGCCTGCTCGAGGGAAGAGCCTGAAATCCTGGGAAGCCCTCAGGGATCTGAGACATGGCCCGAGGAAGAATTGAACACGGTTCAGGTGTCGATGGTGGAGTTTGAAATCGACATACCGAAACTGCTCCCGCCCGGCCCGACGAAATTCATCGTCACCAACAACGGCCAAAACTCACACAATTTCGCGATCGAAGGTCCCAATGTCGAACGGGTGCTTTCCGAGAAGCCGCTCAAACCGGGCCAGAAAGGCATCATGCAGATCGACCTCAAGCCCGGCAAGTACGTGGTCTATTGCCCGGTGTTCAACAACCGAGACCGGGGAATGAAAGTCAATCTCACGGTAACCGCCGGGAATTAGATCACTGCAGGTGGCGCTTTTTTATGATGCGGCAGCACGGCTGCCGTTTTTTTTTATCCCGTCCAACCTCTATAATCACGTACAAAACTGCCCAGAGGGGATCTGGCATGAAACGCTCTGGATTCACACTCATTGAACTGCTTGCCGTCATCGCCATCGTTGTAATCCTGGCGGCCATTCTGCTGACGGCACTAGCGAGCGCCACCCGAAAGGCTCGAGGCGCCGCCTTACGTGCGAGTTGTCAAAATAGCCTCAGACAACTCGGTCTTTCTTTAAAAATGTACGCCAAGGAGTCTAAAGGCCAGAAGTATCCAACGATGAAGTACGCGGACGGCGACGACTGCGACCAATTCGTCGCTGGAGAGTTCTTCTTCCAGGGCGACCAGATGTACCCCAAGTACCTGACAGACCCATTCATTACTGTCTGCCCGGCCGACCGCGGGGGCTTGGAGCGCGTGCACAAAGAGTTCCATTGCGGCCCCGGCCTACAGCACATTTGCCCGTGCAAGTTCGATGGCTCTTCGTATTTCTATACGGGCTGGTTTATTACGCTTGAACATTATGTCACGCCCGGCGCCGATCCCGCTGCGCCCAACGGCAAAAGCCTCCACGAGCCTTTCCTGACGGCCCTGAGCGACCTGATTACGCGCCAAGGCGCCGCCACCACCAGGGCCGAGGCCCAGGCGATCGTTGACAGCGACATTAAACTCCAAAGTGGCACCCAATGCGACGTCTGGCGGCTGAGAGAGGGGATCGAGCGGATCGGGATCACGGACATCAACAACCCCCCGGCATCCGCTCCGGCCCAAGGACAAATCCCGGTCGTGTGGGACGTCGTCAGCGACATGGACCGCCACCTCCGAAGCGGCAGCAATGTTCTTTACATGGACGGGCACGTCAAGTTTCAGCCCTACCCGGGGTATAAGCGCTACCCGGAGACCCAGCACCCCATCAATGCTACTTGGCTCCACCTCATGGGCAGGCTGGAGGAACTTCATCCCTGAACTGGGAATATTCCAGCCCCCACAAAAGTTCCCTTT
>JAPLKX010000702.1 GCA_026387845.1 Candidatus Hydrogenedentota bacterium
CGCCTACCAACCGATCGGGAAGGCGCGATTAGGCCTTTGCCTCTGTCTTTGCTCTTGGCTATGTGTGCTGGACGGCGCGGGCGAGACGTCCGCGCCTACGACGGCGCCTGTGAGGCGCCCGTTCGCAAATCGGACAATCACATGCTAAAATCCGCCGGAGGCGCTAGCGGCACGTTTTAATGTATAGTTCAAGAAGTAAAACTGTCTGAGTAGCAGGCTTTTTTTGGAAGGTCGAGTTGGGACGGAAAATTATAGAAGCAGTACGGGGGTTGGCTTGGCGGGCCTTTTCCGTGCCGATTTACGTGAAGATCCTGGGGATCGGCTTCCTCGTCACGATGCTGTTTGGCGCGGTGACTTTTTACCAGGTCCGGGTGGGCGTTTACCGGACGCACTATGAAGTCTACGGTGAGACGGCGCTGAGCCTGGCGAGTTCGCTGGCGACGCGGATCGAGGATCTCGTAAAGACGAATGACACCGCGGCTATTGCCGAAGAACTGGACCTGACCATGGCCGCGTTTACGGACGTGCGGTACGTCGTGGTTCAGGCGCCGGACGGCCGGATCCTTTCCCACGGCCTGACGTTTCCCGAGGAGGCGCCGCCGGACCTGTTGTCAGGGGATCACGACTTATGCGCGTCGTGCCACGCCCCGCTTTTGCCGCAGGAACTGTCGACCGACCTGCTCGAGGTGCCGCCGAACTTTGCTTTGTCGTCGGGCAAGTTGCGTGCCTACACGCGCGACCGGGGAACCATCCTCGAGATTACGGTGCCGATCGGCGCGGGCGAACTCGGCAGTATCCGGCTCGGGGTGAGCGACAGGACAATCGCGCGCGTGATCGAGTCGATCACGCAGTCGCTGCTTTGGAGTCTGGCGTTGTGCGCGGTGGTGGGGCTGTCTCTGGCGCTGATCCTGGCGTACATCATCGTGAATCCGATACACAACCTGGTGAACGCGACCGAGCAGGTGCGGCGTGGCAACTTTCATGCGCGGGCGCGGGTGCTTTCCGAAGACGAGGTGGGGCAGTTATCGGGTTCGTTCAACCAGATGGCGCACGCGCTCGAGGATTACCGCGAAGAGGTCCGGGTGAAGGAAGAGGCGCGGGCCTCATTGATTGGCCGGATCGTCCAGGCCCAGGAAGACGAGCGGAAATCGATAGCGCGCGAGTTGCACGACCGGCTGGGCCAGTCGTTGTCGAAGACGCTGCTGTCCGTCGAGTCGGCGTGCCGGGACTGCGCCAACCGGGACGGGAAATGCTCGACGGTGAAATGCGACCTGCGCCAAATGATTGACGAGGTCCGGCAAATGGCGTGGGACACGCGGCCCTCCATCCTCGATGACTACGGGCTGGACCAGGCCCTCCACCGGTACGTCGACGAGACCATGAAACGCGTCAATTTTGCAATCGATTATCAGTGTGTGGCGCCCCCGGACCTGCCCCGGCTGCCCAGCCAGATTGAAGTCACCCTCTACCGGATTGCGCAAGAAGCGATGACGAACGTGATCCGGCACGCGGTCGCGACGCGGGTGAGCGTTATCCTGATGCGCAGCCACGGCGAGGCCAGCCTGATCGTCGAGGACAACGGCCGGGGCTTCGAGGTGGCGACCGTCGAGAAAAGCCCGCACCCGCCGCTGGGGCTGATCGGGATGAAGGAGCGGGCGGCGCTGGTTGGCGGGGAAATTGCCGTGTATGCGCATGAAAACGAAGGGACCACGGTGCGGGTTCGCGTGACCGTAAACGGAGGATTGGATGGCAATCCAAGTGTTGATCGCGGATGATCACGCGGTGTTCCGCAGCGGCATCCGGGCCCTGCTCGAAAAAGAAGCCGACATCCATGTCGCCGGCGAGACCGGATCGGGCATAGACACCCTGCAGGCCATGGACACCTTGAAGTTCGACATCCTCCTACTGGACATCACGATGCCGGGCCTTCCGGGCCCGCGCGTGGCGGAGCAGGCCCTGAAAAAACGGCCCAACCTGGCCATCGTGGTGCTCACGATGCACGAGGACGAATACTACCTGCAGGAATTGTTCCGCATCGGGGTTCGCGGGTATGTGCTGAAGAAGTCGACGGGCACGGAACTGGTGCAGGCGATCCGGGCGGTGTTTCGCGGGGACAACTACATCGACCCGGCGTTGGCGAAGCTGGTGATCTCGCCGTACGTCGGCAAGGCCGTCACCAAGGGGGCAACCCGGCTGGACGTGCTGACCGCCCGCGAGCAGGAAGTCTGCCGCCTGCTGGCGTACGGGTTCACCAATTCCGAAGTGGCGGAAAAACTCTTCATCTCAGACCGGACCGTCGAGACTCACCGGACCAACATCATGAGCAAGCTGGACCTCCGCAGCCGGGCGGAACTGGTGCGGTTTGCCATAGATAACGGCCTGCTGAAGACCGACTGAGCCGGTTAAGAACCCGGCCTACGTGGTTTTCCCCTACCCGCGGGAATGTAAATACGGGTTTCTACGGTTGCCCCCCGTATGCGGTTGCGGTACCTTCATAGGAGGATGTCTTGAGTTGTATTCAGGAAAGGAAGCCCGGTATGAGCAAAATATTCCCGGCCCTAGTGGCGGCGCTGTTGTGCCTGGCCTGGACGGACGCCGTAATGGCTGCCGAGGCCGAATATGTGGGCAATTCCCAGTGCAAGATGTGCCATAACGCAAAAGAAAATGGCGAGATCTGGACCGTCTGGAGCACCAAACCACACGCAAAAGCCTATGAACTTCTGGCCAGCCCCGAGGCCAAGGCCATCGGCGAAAAGAAAGGGCTGGCGAAACCGCCCCAGGAGTCGCCCGAATGCCTGAAATGCCATGTGACCGCCTACGACGCAACCAAAACGCCGCCGGTCCCCGCGAAAATCAACATGAGCGACGGCGTCCAATGTGAGACGTGCCACGGCCCCGCCTCGCTGCACGTCCAGGACGGCAAGGCGTACAAGATGAAAAAGGACACGTCGGTGAACATGGCGGCCCATATCAAGCGGGGCGACGAGACCACGTGCCGCAAGTGCCACAAC
>JAPLKX010000627.1 GCA_026387845.1 Candidatus Hydrogenedentota bacterium
GGTGTTGGAGAAGGCGCGGGCGGGGGGCGTGGCGACGTCGATGGACACGTGTTTCGACGGGCAGGGGAAGTGGTTCCAGCTTATCAAGCACGCGCTGCCCCACCTGGATATCGTGATGTCGAGCCTGGAGGAGGCGCGCCACTATACGGGCAAAAGGGAGCCGGAAGAGATTGCCGAGTTTTACCGGTCGTTTGGCGTCGAGACGGTGTTGGTGAAGCTAGGGGCGGGTGGCGTTTTTGCCAAGAACTCGACGGAGCAGTTCCGTCTTCCCGCGTACAAGGTACAGGTTGTGGATACGACGGGGGCGGGGGACGCGGCGTGCGGCGGGTTTCTTTACGGGTATCTGCAAGGGTGGCGCCTGCTGGATTGCGCGAGGCTGGCGAACGCGGTGGGGGCGCTGACCGTCCAACGGATGGGCGGGGCCGAGGCCGTGAGTTCGCTCGAACAGGTGAAGGCCTTCATGGAGAACGCACAATGACATTGCTCGCTTTTACAATGGTAGCCGCGATGATGGCGGGTCAACAGCCGGCTCCGTTGGTGAGCCAGACGGAACTGGCGCCGCCCGCTGCCGTGCAGCAGCCGGGGCCGCCTCCGCAGGCCGATCAAGCGCCCGCCCAAAACCGACCCCCGGCCCAGTTCGCCCAGCAACAACAACCGCAGGATAGCAATGGGGTCCCTCCGGTAAAGCCTCCGGATAAGAAAGAGGCTGCTGAAAAGAATGGAACTAAAGGCCCGGGCGGGAAACGGGTCGTTGCGTTTTGGGTCATATTGCCGGATAAGAATAAATGAGTAGACAATCAGTCGCGCCCGGTACGTTTGCCGCCGTGGTCGTGCTTGCGGCGATGGCGGCCTTTGCCCAATCCGCCCTGCCGGGGCATGATACGGGCGCGCAATTGCGTGACGCGGTTTTTGACTCGTCGGGCAACCTCTACTTCGCCGCCTACGACAGGAACGAAATCTGGCAGTTGGCGCCGGGATCGACGGAACCCGCGGCCAAGGCAGCCGTGGGGCGTGGTCCGGTGGCGCTGGCGGTGTCGGGGGACGGAGCGCTGGTCGCGTCGGCGAACAACTTGTCCTCTGACGTGACACTACTCAGGCTGCCGGGATTGGAGCCGGTTGCGACGGTTCCGTGCCCGAAAGGGCCGTCGGCGATAGCGGCGTTGCCCGGGGGCCGGTTCGTGGTGAGCAGCGCGTTTTCCGGGACGGTGTCCATCGTAGATTCGGCGGCCCCGGGTGAAGTGAAACCGCTGGAGGGTGCGCCGGCAGTGCCTGCCGCATTGGCGGTTTCGGGGAACATTTTGGCCGTGGCCGGTCAAGCGCCGCCGGCGGTACATCTGTACGACGCCAAAAGCCTGGATGCAGTGGGGACAATAAAGTTGGAAGCGGCGCCGGCGGCAGTCGCCGGATGGGGGGACGGTCGATTTGCCGTGGCTGCGGGGCGCTCGCTGCTGGTGATAGACGGGGCATCAGCCAAGGTGGTTGGCAGCATCTCGCGTTCAGCCAGGGATCTGACCGCTGATGCCGACAGGTTGTACGCGCTCGCGGGCCCTGAGGTATCGGTTTTTGGCAGGCGGCTTGAAGCGGAGTCGCAGGTTGAAGTGCCGCAAGAAGCAACAAGGCTCGCGGTAAACGCGGGGCGGTTGGTCGTTGTTGCGCCGAAGTTGGGCCGGTATTACGCGGCCTCGTCGATACCTGAAACCGTGGCGGCGCCTGTCGTAGAAACGCGAAACGCGGAACGCGAAACGCGGAATGGAGAAGGACAAAGGACAAATGAGGCTGGAGTCGCGCAGCCTGCGGTTGAAGAGGCGCAGCCGGCCGCAGCGCCTGTTTCCGCACCGCCGGCCATAGGGCCGCTCGAGCAGGCCACGGCGGCGCCGGCGCCCGCGATCGAGCCGCCGGCAACAGAGTCTCCCAGGCAGGAAACCTTCCCATCGACCGTGGTGCGGAAGATGCCGCTGATGGCGCCGGGCGCGCGCGCACCGCAACCGGGTACGCGGCCGCCGTCGTCGCCGATTATTGGGGTGAAGCATCCGTCGCTCCGTGACGTGCTGAGCCAGCGTGTCCCGTTCCGGACCGAAGAGACGTTCCGCGAACCCGACTGGACACAGCCGTTGCGGGATATCCGGGCGGATATCTGGGAGAGCGGAATCAACCAGGAGGAGATGTCGCTCAAAGGCAATGTCCGTTTGCGCCTGGACACGCTGGACTTCTCGGCGGACCGGTTTATTTACAGGGAGAAGACGGCCGAGATGCACGCGCTGGGCAACGTGCTGGTGCGGCAGGACCAGTCGATGATGGCCGCGGACGAACTTTATTACCGGATTCCGGCGGAATCGGAGATGGCGCAGGCGCAAGTGCTCGAGCCATACATGACGGAGCAGCAGCGTGCGCGGCAACGGCTGAGTTCGGGTACGGTGATCGCGCAGATGATGGAAATGGTGCAGCCGAACCAGGAACTGGTCGCGGACGAAGTCCAGTACAATTTTGCGGCGTCGACGGGCAATCTGATCAACCCGCGGGGCCGCGTCGGCATCTATTATTTTGGCGGAAAGCAACTGCGGATCCTGGGGCCGGCGACCATGGACGGGGAAGAAGTCTGGGTGACGACGTGCAACCTCGATCCGCCCCATTACCGGATACGCATGGACGCCGCGAGCATCCGCAACGGGCAGGCCGTTTTTGCCAAAGGTGCCCGGCTGCAATTACATGATTGGAACACGCCCATTTACTGGCCGCGGTGGGGTTACAAGGCGGGTGCGGCGGGTGCGCCGTTGAATCTGGAGTTTGACAGCGGGCATCGCGCCAAGATCGGCTACTATATAGATGTAGCACAGCAGTTCCAAGTGAACCGGGACGTGGCGCTCGGGTTGAGGCTGTTCCCGACAACCAAAGGGGGCGTCGGGTTCGGCTTTGACGGGGACTACGATTTTACGCAGACGCCGTCGTCGCCCCTGTTTCTGGGCAAGGGGACTTTTAAAACGCTGTACACGACCGAAGACCGGGGGTACCTGCACCTGTATCACCGCCAGCAACTGGACGGAGACACCACCATGCTGGTTCGGACGGAGCTTTGGTCGGACAAGGATTTCTACAAGGATTTCTTTTACGAGGACTACCGGGACCGAACCGCGCCGCGATCGTTCGTGAATGTCACGCATACCGAAGACACCCATATCGGCTCGGCGACGGTGCGCCCGAACCCGCACGGGTTTGTGAGGGACACGGAACGGCTTCCCGAGGCGAGTTGGCACTGGCTGGACCACCGGATCGCCGATAACCTGTACTTCTCGTTCGATACGATTGCGGGCTATAACGAGCGGCGGCACGGGCCGGAAGCGGCGCGATGGGTCAATGTGGGGCGGCTGACCTATGACATCAACATCGATGAGGCGCTGGACCTCACGCCGTTTTATGAGATGGACATGACGTTGTATTCCGAAGACGCGAACGGCGACTCGGCCGACGCACTGTTTGCAAACACGGTCGGTGCGACGCTGCAATCGCGGCTGCACAAAGAATATGCCGGCATCTGGAATTTCTCGGGGTTTAAACACGTGGTCCTGCCGTCGGTAACGGTGAGTTACCGGCCAGAACCGACGATGGGCGTCGTCGACACACCGCGGTTTGACGCTTACGACGACGCCTACGGGCGCGGCCGAATTGAGACGAAGCTGGACAATGTTGTTTTCGGGCGGGACGCGGAGACCAACGAGGTGTGGCAGGTAGCGCGGGTAACGCTGTATCAGGGGAACGATTTCTGGAACGAGATCAGCGAATCCCGGGATTACGAAGCGGAGATCGACGTGCGGCCGCGGGCGTGGTGGGGCTGCCTGATGGCCGCGGAACACCACGGCGTTAATGACGACCTCCAGCTTGACGACCCGTATTTTTTTCAGCGGGCGGCGTTGCGGTTCGCGGACAACGTGCTGGGAATTCAGCCGAGCGACGATCTGATCTACCGGTACGACCCGCGGTACGGCAGTTATGACCGCCT
>JAPLKX010000582.1 GCA_026387845.1 Candidatus Hydrogenedentota bacterium
GAACCCTACAAGGCGGCAGGAGGGGGCGGGCTTCCCCTGCGGACCCCGTTCCCTTCTGTCTCATCTGCGGGGCGGCGATACACAAAAAAGCTAACTTAATTCGGCCCCAAATCTGTCCAGCGCATGGGGAGCACCTCAAACGTCGTAGCTCCATTGGCGTTGCTGCCGATTGCCTTCTACCTGATGAAGCGCGGCAACTCGTCATTCGACACATCCTCGAAGGCTGAGGACGCCGATGCTCAGGTCGCCATCCGCAAGTGGTTCATCTTTTCGATCCTCAAAAACGCATTTGGTGGATCGTCCGACACCACACTGACTCAATTGCGGGATTTGTTGAGCACTTGCGGTCCGGCAACCCCATTTCCTGCCGATGCCCTCTGCAAATCGCTGGAAATCGAACCACGCTTCAACAACACTGAAATCGACCACGTCCTGGAGTATGCATACCAAGGACGGTATACGAACCTCGTGTTGTCGCTGCTTTACCCTGACCGTGACTGGAAGGATGCCGTCTTCCACGAGGACCATATCTTCCCGAAGTCCGAGTTCCAGGTGAGGGCGTTGAAGAAGCGAGGATACGACGACGCGAAGGTTCAAGCCTATCTGTCGAAGCACAACATTCTCTCCAACCTTCAGTTACTTACCGACTCGCAGAACTTGTCAAAGAACGCCACTCCGTTCGATGAGTGGATTCAGACACGAGATGCTGCTTTCCGCAAACGTCACCTGATTCCCGATCTGCCCACTTACGGGTTCGATTCCTTCGAGGAGTTCTCGAAGGCACGCGCGGCCCTGATCCTGGCGGCGTTGAAACAATTGCAGTGATGAGTGGTGATGGCACGTTCTTGCCTAACAACCGGTTGCAGCGGACGGCGCTTCGCGCTGCCGCTGAACCGGCGCGTTAGGCGTATTCCTTGTCGATTCTCACCTGGCCGCAGTCCAAGCACCGGCACCGGCGGCGGATGATGGCCGTGTTGGGCGTGCCGTCGGTTCGGAGGCCGGGGCGTTTCTGGACCATGCGGCCACAGTGTTCCGCGTGGGTGCAGAGCACCCACCCTACATGCGAACGTGGCGGGGTCAGGAGCCTTACGGATAGGGCTCCAGACCCCTTTTGTGTTATGCGGCGCGAAACCGCGTCGGAAAGTATTGACGCCGCAGGCGGGGTGCAATAGACTTTACCGCCCTTTGACCTGACAGGGGACGAGGAAGAGATGAACACGATTCTGCGAAAAGAGGTTCTTGGGCCGGATGTGGTCCGCCTTCGCGTGTCGGCCGCCAAGATCGCCCACAAAGCCAAGGCGGGCCAGTTCGTCATTCTTCGGGTCCGCGAGGATGGTGAGCGGTTTCCGCTCACGATCGCCGACAGCGACCCGGACGCCGGAACCATCGACCTTATCTTCCAGGTGGTCGGGAAATCGACGGCCCTTCTCGGTGCGATGGAGGAGGGCGGGGAGATCCTGGACCTGGTGGGACCGCTGGGCCTCGCGACGGAGATCGAGCGATTCGGGCGGGTCTTGTGCGTGGGCGGCGGCATCGGCGTGGCGCCGCTGTACCCCATCGCCAAGGTCGTGAAGGCCGCCGGGAACGTCGTCGTGGCGGTGCTGGGCGCCCGGTCAAAAGGCCTCCTCATCATGGAGAATGAGTTTCGGGCTGTGGTCGACGAGGTCCGGGTGGCGACCGACGATGGCTCCTACGGACGCAAGGGCTTCGTCACCGACGCCATCAACGACCTGCTGGCCGAGGGGCGGAAGTTCGACCGCGCGTGGGCCATCGGCCCGGTGCCCATGATGCGCAATACCAGCAAACTCACCTGCGGCGCGGGTATCCCGACGCTCGTCAGCCTGAACCCGATCATGGTGGATGGCACCGGGATGTGCGGGGGGTGCCGCGTGATCGTGGGCGGCCACGTCCGGTTCGCGTGCGTCGAGGGCCCGGAGTTCCCGGGGGACCAGGTGGACTTCGATTCGCTGTCGCGCCGCCTGGGGACGTATCGCGAGAAGGAGCGGCGGGACCACGAGGCCTGCAAGATCGGACTCGACCACGTTTAGCCGCCGCGCTCGCGCGGCGCGAAAACAATACCGCGTTTAGCGGGTCGCCTTGGCGACCGCGAGCATAAGAAAAGAACAAAATGCCCGACGCCGAAAAGAAGAAACCTGAACGAGCCAAACGTGCCCCCATGCCCGAGCGGCCGCCGGAAGTCCGCCGGCGCGACTTCGACGAGGTGCCGCTCGGCTACAGCCCCGAGCAGGCGCAGGCCGAGGCCCGCCGGTGCCTGGTCTGCAAGAAGCCCCAGTGCGTGCCCGGGTGCCCGGTGGGCATCGACATCCCGGGGTTCGTGAAACTCATCGTGGAGGGCAAGTTCGAGGAGGCCGCGGACCGCATCCTGGCCGTCAACGCGCTGCCGGCGGTCTGCGGGCGCGTCTGCCCGCAGGAGACGCAGTG
>JAPLKX010000116.1 GCA_026387845.1 Candidatus Hydrogenedentota bacterium
CGTCGCCCAGCAGAGTTGGAACCGGCTCGAGCGGTTCGCGGAATCCTGCGGCGGGATCAGCGTGCTGGTAGGGCTGCCGGTGCGGATGAACTCGCTGATGTACAACGCCTCGGCGATGATCCACGACGGCCAAATCCGCGGGCTGATCCTGAAGAAATACCTGCCGACCTACAGCATCTTCTACGAAGGCAGGAATTGGGCGCCGTGGCTCGAAGGCGTCACCGAACACAACGGGGCGCCTGCGGGCGACCTGGTGTTCAAGCTGCCCTACGGGGTGGTGAGCGCGGAGATCTGCGAGGACCTGTGGTCGGCCAAATCGCCCGCGTACGCCCGGGTCGTGGCCGGGGCCGAGATCATCTGCAACGGCAGCGCGTCCCCGTTCACGCCGCGCAAGAACGAGCAGAGACGGCGGATGGTCAAGGTGGCCGCGCAATACCTGGCGTGCATCTACGCCTACTCGAACCTGCTTGGCTGCGACAACAGCCGGCTGGTGTTCGACGGCGGGGGTTTCATCGCCACGCCGGACGGCGTCGTGGCGGAAGGCCCGCCGCTGAGCATGTCTCCGTGGACGCTCGCCGCCGGCATTGTGGATCTCGACCAGGTGTCGCGCGTCCGGGCCGAGAATTCGACCTGGCGGCAAGGGGCCATCTTGCGCGCCGATACCCCGGGCATCCTGACGGTGGACGTGCCCGGCACGTACACGCCCGCAAGTCTCGCCGACTACGCCACCCAAATGCCTCGAAGCTTTTTTGACGCCGAAAAGCTGACGCCCGGGCCGCGCGAGCCGCTTTCGATCCGGCTCGAGTCGATGAAGGCACAGGAAGCCGCGGCCGCGCAGAAATCCGAGTCGGAGCTATACCTCGATGAGCTTTTTGCCGCGCTGGTGCTTGGTTTGCGGGATTATTTTGAGAAAGTGGGCATATTTGACCGATTTCTTGTGGCGCTATCCGGAGGACGGGACAGCGCGCTTTGCCTGCTGCTGGCCTGTCATGCGGCAAAACAGTTGAATCAAGGGCGGGATGCGGGCCGGTTCGCCGAGAGGATCAGCACCGTTTATTTGCCCAACAAAGCGTTCAGCAGCAGCGCCACAGAACACGCGGCGCGGGCGTTTGCCGAAGAACTGGGCGTCCCGTTCAAGGTGGTGTCGATTGCCGAGGAAGCCGAGATAGCCCTCGCCAAAGCGGGCGAAATGGCGGGCGGGCTCGAGCACGTCACGCCGCTGGCCCGGCAAAACCTGCAGGCGCGGGTCCGCGGCAACATGATGCTGAACTGGGCCAACAGCGTCAGGGGCCTGCTGCTGGTGACGTCGAACCTCAGCGAGGCGGCGGTCGGCTACACCACGACGGGCGGCGACAACCAGGGCGGCTACAGCCCCGTGGCCAACGTGCCCAAAACGGTGATCAGCCGGCTGCTCGAGTACGTAGCGCGGCGCGACAACATCCAGGCGCTGCGGTACATCCTCGAGATCGCGCCCAGCGCCGAACTCGCTCCAGACCAGCTCGACGAAGCGGACCTGATGCCGTACGTGTTGCTGGATGACCTGCTGTTTCTGTTTGCGCGCCAGCGGATGACGCTCACGGAATGCTGGCGGGTGCTGTGCGCGCGGTATCCGGACGTGGATCGCGAGCAGTTGCGGGCGTGGACTACGGATTTTGGCAAGCGGTTCGTTAACAACCAGTGGAAACGCGACCAGCACCCCGTCACAATGAGAGTGATGGATCTCGACCTCGACCCAAAAACCGGATTCCGGTTCCCCGTGACGCAGAGCATCCAATACGAGTTGGACGAGCTCGCCAAGGCCGATTGAGGCCTAACCGGCTGATCACGTTTGCTGCTCCATTTCATAAATACGCTAACGTATACGGTGACGTGGAAGTGCGGTAACTTGCTGCCGCTTTTCTCAGTAGCACAAGTCTAACAGTACGTGCGCCGAGGCCCTGATTTTCTGGCAGTTCTCTATTTCTCTTGCGTACAGGCAAGCCTGTGCACAGGAATGCAGGAGCAAGTTCCCGCGGAAATCGGCAGAACATCCTTTCAGGATGGCTTCCAGCGCACAGGAGGCCACATACTCTGTTGTTCATGTCATTACACCTTACATATACAATATCTAGATAGTTTGTGCTAATATGCCGATTTAGAATATGATTTGTCGGCTACTATGGCAATAAGATTGACTTTCGCCATCACGCTAAGAGCGAACTTTGAGAAACAGAAATGTGTGCTGCTAAGCGCAAAACAAGCCCCAGAGTAGCTCGCAATGAGGTGTGTGCTACGAGTAATTCGCCAGATGATATCTGGCAGCAGAATCCTGAAATCATAAAAAGGTTTCTAAATGTTCGCTCCGATTGCGAACAACTTTGTACAGAAGTTGAATATACGTTGCGCAAGAGAGTCTCGGGATGTGGAATTGAAGTAGCATCAATTACTTCACGAGCAAAGACACTGGATAGCTTTCTTGAGAAGCTTCAGCGAAAACATTATGAGGACCCATTCAAGGAGGTTACTGATCTCGCTGGTGCTCGTGTTGTGTGTCTTTATCGAGATGACATAGAAAAAGTAGCAAAAATGATTACATCAGAATTCGTGGTGGTCGAGGATGAAGATAAAATATCCAACCTTAAGGTCGACCAGTTCGGATACGGAGCAAGGCATTTTCTAGTACGGTTAGGCAAAGCTTCGTCCGGTGCACGCTATGATGACCTGAGATCCCTGGTTTGCGAAATTCAAGTAAGAACCGTTGTCCAAGATGCTTGGGCAATAATACAGCATCATATGACATACAAGCATGACGCGCAGGTACCAACGCAACTTCAACGCAAATTAAACGGTCTGGCAGGACTTTTTGAAACGGTCGACGACCAGTTTGAGAGCATGCGGAGAGAACGTGACGCTTATCTCGTCGGCGTCCGTGAGAGCGCAAGTGTTCCAGATGCTTTCCTTGAAAACGAGCTAAACCTCGATAGCTTTAAGGAATATCTAAGATGGGCATTTCCTCATCAAGGATTGGAATCATGGGATGGTATGGCAAGATTAGCTCTTGATGGACTGGTTAAAGCCGGACACAAGAAATTGCGGGACGTTCACAGGATAGTTGAAAAGACTGCGGAAACACGAAAAGCCCTAATAAAGGAAGTTGGCCAAGTGGTTGCCAGATGTGAAGATGGGACGGTTCCGGCAAGTTTGGAGGCAGCTTTTGCTTTGGGGCTGACTGCGCCAGATTGGCAGAAGTTACTCGTGTGGGGTGATACGTCTACTGCGGCCATCAAAAAGTACCGTTCGTAGAATATTCCAAGGACTAGGCCAAAGTTGCAATGACAGCCCTTTTTGTTCCCTGCCCGTCAGTTGTTATCATTCGATCCGGAAGCTCTGGCCGCCGGTGTAGCGCGTGTTGTCGACGTAAAGGTCCGTGAAAGGCTGCGCGGCCGGATCGTATTCTTCGGCGAAATCGAACCGGATGATCGGGCCGAACGAGGCAAAGGGCAGATCGGCTCCGTACACGACCCCGCCAGGATTGGCCAGCTTGATCCACATCCCGTCCTGCGGGGCGCCTTCGACGGTCATCTGCCAGTCGCCGCAGAGACCGTTATTCTCTTCGGTCACCTTTTGCACGGTGAACTCGGTGTCGCTTCGCGCGTAGATCCACAACTCCCAGATGTACCGCGGGATGTACGCCGCCCGCAGGAAATAGGTCGTCCGCCCGTCGCTGGTTGAGGGGACCACGCGCAGGATGCCCTGCAACTCGTCTCCGGCGTAGGTGGCCACGTTAAACCGATTCAGGGCGATGTAGGTTGCGGTGCTCGATTCGATCTCGAGTTTGAACGACGGGACAAACCCCGCGTTCGCCCGCTTCAGCGTCGCCCAACGCAGCGTGTACTGCGCCGTCAGGTTGTCGACGACGTGCTGGAACCCGGCATCCAGATCGGCCGGCCCGAGCGCCACGTAGAGCCGCCCCGGAACCGACGAGGTCGCCGACGAGGTCGCGGCTTGCAGCGCCGCCATGTTGACGCCGTCGCCGAACCCAACACCGTAGACACGGACGCCGCGCGCGATCGCCCTGTCGCGGACGTCATCGGGCGTGCGGATGCTGGAGGTATCGTTGCCGTCCGAGATAAAGACGAGGTTTCTGGTTTCGTCTTTGCCGTCGGTGGGCTCGAACTCGCCCAGCGCCGCATAGACGGCGTCCCAGCATCGGGTTGCACCCGCGTAGGCGCCGGACGTGCCCTGGATCTGTTCGATCAGATCCGTGACGAAGTCCTTGTCCGTCGAAAAATCGCACACTTTCGTTGGTTCTTCGTCACCTCTGTGAAACTCGTAGACGCCCACCAGCGTGTCGGCATAGAGCGCGGGTAGCAGCACGGTGTTCACCGCCTGTTCCATGGCGTCGATAGCGCCGGGCGTAGCGGCCATGCTGGCCGTGTAGTCCAGCACGAGATAAATGGCGCCCTGTTTGGCGCCGGCGCGGGCGAGGTACGGCGGCGCCTCGAGCGGGGTCGTTGGCACGTTGTCTTCGGAACAGGTGACGCCGATTCCGGCCGGGCCGACGACGACGGGTGCGCGGTTGCGGTCCTGGATCACGAAAGTGAAATCCATCAGGTAGGGCGAGGTGTAGCTGTACGAGACATCCTCGACGCGGAGTGCGCCGGCGGTCGCTTCGCTGCCGTCGCTTGTCAGGGAAATATCGACGCGGCGCGGGTTTATACCCTCGGCCGAGATGAGGATATACCCGGAGTGTACGCCGGCCGCGAGCCCGTACCGGCTCACGCTAAGCGTGATGATGCGGCGGTCGTTTTCGCCGGTGCTCGACCCGGACGTTGGGCTGCAACTGATCCAGGAGGTCGGCGTTGACACGGCGAAATCCAGCCGCGGCACGGTCGGATTTGAATTCCAGACCTCGAAGTTCCACGGCTGCCGGCTCGACCCGAAGTCATAGGTCGTTTGAGAGACCGCTATGGCATCTTTTTTCCGCTCAGGCTTAGACGGGCAGCCGGTTAACATCACGGCGACCCCCAGCCACATTACGGCCAGAACGACCCTCGTTCCGTTTTGCATGATCATGCCCTCCCCGTTTATTCCGCCCGCAACAGCATTGCCCAACTCGCCCAGCTTGTCCATCTGCGGATTGGGACAATCCGTGGATTGGGAAATCCGTGGATTGGGAAATCCGCGGATTGGGACAATCCTTATACAATACGCGGATTTGGATTAAACGTTGCAGGTTCCTTCGTTTTTAATAGATGCGTCGTGGCTGCTGAACCAGGAGGAGGCCCGTCTATGCGACCCACCGCAACATATCAAACGGTTTTAGCGGCGGCTATTGCCCTGTGTGGAGCCGTTGCCGGTTTTTGCCCGATGGCAGAAGCGCAGTCTGTGCTTGTTCCCGATGTTGTGGGCCTTCAACAGGGCGTTGCCGAACCCACGATCACGCAAGCCGGCCTCACGATTGGAACCGTGACTTTTCAGCAATCATTCGTCGTGCCTGTAGGGCAGGTGATGTCGCAAATTCCGCTTGCGGGCACGGGTGTGTTGGTGGGCACGCCGGTAAACCTGGTGGTTTCTGCGGGCGACGTGGCGGCCATTGTGCCGCAGATCGTGGGCCTGACCCAGACGGATGCGGAGGCCGCCATAACGGCCGCGGGCCTTGTGGTGGGCACGGTCATCGACCAAATCAGCACGTCGTCTCCGCCCGGCACGGTGTTGAACCAGAGCCCCGATGCGGGAACTTCCGTGGCTCCGGGAACCGGCGTCAATTTCACCGTTTCGATTGGCGGGGGCACCGTGGCGGTTCCGGCACTCGTCGGCCTGCAACAGGCTGCCGCAGAGACGGCAATCGTTGCCGCAGGTCTTGTGGTCGGGCCGGCCACAACCCTGCCAAGCCCGATAATCCCCGCCGGGGAGGTTATTGCCCAAACGCCGGCGGCGGGCACGGTGGTGACGCTGGGAACCAAGGTTAATCTGACGGTATCTTCCGGGCAGGGATTTGTGCTTGTTCCGAACCTCATCGGTATGTCGCAGACGGCGGCGGCGGTGGCCCTGACGGCCGCGGGGCTGAGCCTTGGGACAGTCACGCTGAGATCGAGCCCGACAGAACCCGCGGGCACGGTGTTGTCGCAGTCGCCGGTTTCCGGTTCAGCGGTGCAGGTAGGCAGCGCGGTCAACGTTGTGGTATCGAGCGGCCTGACTCAGACCCCCGTACCCGACGTAATCGGGCTTACGCTGGTAGCGGCCCAACAAGCTATCCTGGCCGCCGGGCTTTCGGTGGGAACGGTTCAGCAACAAACCAACCCGGCGGTTCCTGCGGGCCAGGTGTTCCAGCAGAGCCCTGCGCCGGGTACGCTCGTGGGGCCTGGTGCGAGTGTCAATCTAGTGGTGTCTGAGGGGCCGTCGCTGGTGACTGTACCGGACGTGGTGGGTCTGTCGCAAAGTGTGGCACAACTGGCCATAACGGCCGCGGGCCTTGTCGTGGGAGCGGTTACGGAGCAGGCCAGCGGGACGGCGGCCCCGGGTACGGTTCTGATTCAAGTGCCGACCGGCGGCGTGTCGGCGCCGTTGGGTTCGAGGGTCGATCTTGTGATTGCGGCCGTATTGCAGCAGACCGTGGTGCCGAACGTTGTGGGGTCGCAGGAGCCGGCGGCGGAATCGGCGCTGATCGCGGCGGGCCTGGTAGTGGGTACGCGGCTGCGTCAGCCGAGCCTGACGATGCCGGCGGGCGCGGTGATATCGCAGAACCCAGCGGCGGGTTCGCTGGTAGCGCCGGGCGCGGCGATCAACCTGGTTATCTCGACGGGGAGCGCCCAGACGGTTGTGCCGAACGTTGTGGGGCTTCAATCGACGGCGGCCCAGGCGGCAATAGTATCCGCGGGCCTGACTGTGGGCACAATAACCCTGCAAACCAATGCGACGATCCCGTCGGGCCAGGTGATCTCGCAGGATCCGCCCGCCGGGATCACGGTGGATCTTGGCAGCGTGGTCGACCTGGTGGTTTCTGCGGGGCCGACGAGTGTTTTCGTGCCGGACGTGACGGGGATGACGCTGGCGTCGGCGGAGACGGCCATCACGACCGCGGGGCTGGCGGTAGGCACGATCACGAACCAGATCAGCGCCACGATCCCTGCGGGTTCCGTAATCAGCCAGACCCCGGCGGCAGACACGGCGGTTGTGCCGGGTACGGCGGTGAACCTAATCGTATCCAGCGGCTCGAACGCGATGGCTGTTCCGAATGTGGTGGGCCTGCTACGAACCGACGCGGAAACCGTCATTGTCGATGCCGGCCTTGTGGTGGGCACGGTTACGAACCAGTTCAACACGACCGTCCCGGTGGGTCAGGTGTTGCAGCAGAATCCGGCGGCGGGCGCTATCGTAGCGCCCGGCACGGCGGTCAATCTGGTGGTGGCGACGCGAGCCAACCAGGCGACTGTGCCCAACGTTGTCGGG
>JAPLKX010000032.1 GCA_026387845.1 Candidatus Hydrogenedentota bacterium
GCCCGCCTGGGTCGCGGCCAGATCCGCCTTCGCTATTTCCACTTGTTCCCGCAAGTCGCCATCGTATAACGTGGCCAAGAGTTGGCCTTTGGCAATGCGGTCACCCTGATCGGCCAGCACCTGGGTAATCAGCCCGGATATCTTTGGGCTGATTATGGCCGACACCCGCGCCTCGAGCGTTCCGGTTCCAGTCACTTCCTCCGTGATAGGGGCTAGAGTGGCCAGGTGTGCATCGACAACGACAGGCGCATAACGAAGCCGATACACGACAACCGCCGCGACAACCGCGACAATAGCCAGCTTCCAACCTATGGAGACCGCCCGCCTGGCCAATCGGATGATTGGCCCTGACTGTTTTTTCTCCACGCTCATCTGAATCTCCACTTGGCCAATCCACGCTGTTCGCAGCCCATAACCGCCGCATTGTTCCTAAAATATCTTGTTGATAATACAATATCCTCTAACATGGGAACAATCGCCAAGAGGCTTTTGGAAATGGGGCAGAAGTAGCTGACAGCCGCCCAGTTACGTCTTTTCCGTATCTCGGGGCCTCTCTATCGCGCGTCTACGTCCGTGCCTGTCCCAGCACCTTTTCGTACACCCCCAGCACAGCCCGGGCCTGGGCGTCGAGTGCGAACTCGCGCTCGGCTTTTTTCCGCCCGGCCTCTCCCATTTCGCGGGCGTCGTCCGGCTTTTGGGCGAACCGCCGCAGCGCCGCCAACAGGCCTTCGGCGGTGCCGTCGCAGATGACGCCGGTCTTGCCGTCGTCGACGATTTCGCGGAGCATTCCCCGGTCGGCGGCGATAACGGGTTTGGCCATGGCCATCGCCTCTCTGACTGCCCGGCAGGTCCCGTCGCTGCCCGGCACCAGGTAGACCTTGACGTCGAACGCCCTCAACATCCCGACGTAATTGTCGGCGGTCACATACCCGCAGAAATGCACGCGATCCTCGAGCCCGAGTTCTTTGACGGGGTTCAGCGCCACCTTCTCCTGCTTGGTTCCGCGCCCGACGACGATGGCGTGGACGTCCTCCCGTTCCTTTGCCAGCACGCGGAACGCCTCGAAGAAATCGGCGTAGTGCCTGTGCGTCTGCAACCGGGCAACGATGCCGATCACAAACGCGTCGTGCGGGATATCGAGCAAGCGCCGGGCGTCAGGCGCGTCACGCCGCGGGTCGAACCGGTCGGTATCCACGCCGTTGGGGATGACGGTGATGCTCGATTCGGCGTAATGGTATTTGCGCGCGTCGTGTTCGGCGGCGATGGCCGACGGCTCGATGAGGTGGGCCGTTTTCTTCAGCATACTCCGGTACGGCCAGGGGCCGCTGAATCCTGTGCCGTGGTAGCTTTGCCGGATCACGGGCAGCCCGTGACGGCGCGCCCCACGCGTCGCGATCAGGTGCGCGTTATTGAGGTGGCAATGGATCAGGTCATACCCCTTTTCCGCCACGACCCGGGCAAGTGTCCGCCGGTCTTCCCAGTTTTTCAGCGCGTTCCGGTGCTTCTCGAGGTGGAAATCCAGGATTGGCTCGACCCCTTTGTCCCGCGCCTCTTCAACGATCTGGTTGAGCCGGTCGCCGCTGGCCGGCGAACACGCCATATCCGATTCCACACCCAGCCGGCGCAGCGCCACGCAAAGGTTCAACGCCGGCTCGGCGGGCCCCGTCCAACGCTTGTTGCTGAAAAATTGGAGAACCTTCATGATGTAACTCTAATCGGCGCATTTCCTATGCGGCAGACTCCGCTTCGGGCACTTCGTCAAATCGTACCGACACCAGTTGAGACACGCCGCGTTCCGGCATCGTCACGCCGTACAGAACATTCGCCCGCGCCATGGTTTGCTTGCTGTGCGTGATGATGATGAACTGGCTGTCATCGGTGAATTCCTGCACCAGGTTGAGGAACCGGCCGATGTTCGCATCGTCCAACGCGGCGTCCACCTCGTCCAGCACGCAGAACGGGCTCGGTTTCGCCTTGAAAATGCTGAACAGGAGCGCGGTGGCCGTCATCGCCTGTTCGCCGCCCGACAGCAGGCTGATACCCTGTGGCTTCTTACCGGGCGGCCGCGCTTCGACCTCGATTCCCGACTCGAGCGGGTCGCTCTCGTCAAGCAGGTAAATCCGGGCCTGACCCCCGTTGAACAGCCGGCGGAAAAAGACGCGGAAGTTGTCGGCCACCCTCTGGAAAGTTTCCATGAACATCTCGATGGTGGTCTTGTCAATCCGCGCAACGATACCCAGCAACGTCTCGCGCGCTTTCCGCAGGTCTTCCTCCTGCGTCACCAGGAATGCGTTGCGCTGTTCGAGCGCCTCGTACTCCTCGATCGCCATCAGGTTCACCTGGCCCATCCGGTCAAGCTTGTCGCGCAGATCCGCCACCAGCGCGTCCCGCGTCTCCTCGTCGTACTGGTCCGCGCCAACCTGTTCCGCGGTCAGCGACCCGAGCGCGATGTGGTACTCGGTAAGCACGCGCTCGTCCAGGAACCCGAGTTGGTCCTCGTCGTGACGCAGTTCCATCTCGAGCCGGTGCACTTCGGCCTGGGCTGCCCGCGTCTTGTCGTGCAGGTCGCGCAACAACTTGATCAGCCCGTCGTTCTCGCGCAGGAGCGTTTCCTGCTCATTCTGCGCCTCGACCACACGTTTTTGCGCCTGCTCGCGGTTGTCCGACAGCCCTTTGGCCTTCCCTATCTGCCCGGCAATCTCGATCTCGAGCGCCGACTCGTTCGATTGGAATTGGCCTGCCTGCTCGACTCTGCGCAACGCGCTCCGCTGCGCTTCCTCGAGGTCGGCCTGCTCCCTGGCCCGGTTGCGCTCAGCCTCTTCGAGCCGCTGCACCAAACCCGCTTGACGAATTCGCAGTTCTGATAACTCCGCCCCAAGCCCCGCCAGCGATTGACGCGCGCCCGCCGCCCCATCCTGTTCTAACGCCAACGCCCTCTGAAGTTCCGCGTCGTCCGTAGCGATTTCGTCCGCGCGCGCCGACGTCGCCGACTGTAATTCGCCGAACCGCCGCCGTTCCTCCTCGAGCCGCTGCGTCTCCTCATCCACCTGCTGCGCCGATTTTCCCAGACTCTGGAGTTCCGTGGTAAACCGCGCGATGTTGACGCCAATCTCGTTCAACTGCGCGCGCAAGCCCCCGTCGCGCGTCTCCATTTCTTTCAAGTGCGCGCCGAGCGCCTGCAACTCGCCCGCCAGCCGCTCCGCCTCCGCCGTCAGACGCTCGAGGTCCGATTCCGATTGGCCAACCTGTTCCTCGAGTTCCTGGATCTCCGCGCTCCGGCCAAGCAGCCCCCGGCTTTCGGTCTGCGTCTGCCCGCCCGTCACCGCGCCCGACGACGACACGATCTCGCCGTCCAGCGTCACCAGCCGCGGGTATCGCCGCTCGCTCCGCGCCAGCCGAATCGCGTCGTCCAGCGTCTTGACGATCACCGCGTTGTACAGCAGGTACTCGACAGCCTTCTGGATCCCTGCGTCGAACGTGACGCGGTCGATGGCCCGGCCTACCACCCCCGGCTTGCCAAGCACCGCGTTGCTCTCGTCGTTCTGGCCGGGCCGGATCGTGTCCAGCGGCAGGAAGGTCACCCGCCCTGCCCGGTTATGTTTCAAAAACCCGATGGCGGCCTTCGCGGCGTCCGCGTCTTCGACCACCACGTTGTTGATATTGCCGCCGAGCGCCGCCTCGATCGCCCGCTCGTAGGTCTTCTCCGTTGACAGCAGGTCGCCCACGGGCCCAATAATGCCACGCGCCTCCGGCATCGATCGCTGCTTGGCCATCATCACCGCGCGCACGCCGATCGCGAACCCTTCGTAGCTGTCGCGCAACTCGCGCAGGCTCGCCAGGCGCGCCTCCTGGCTGCTCTTGCGTTCCCGCAGCCGCTGGCGCTCGTCGTGCACGTCCCGCAACTGCTGCGCCCGCCCCGCATGATCGTTCGCGGCTTTCTCCCGCAACTCGGCCAACGATTCAATCTCTGCCAGCGTTTCGCTCTCGACGCCCCGGGCCTGCTCGAGTTGCGCCACCAGCGCGTCGTTCCGTTCGGTGTGCGATTTCCGCCGCTCGTACAGGCCCTCGAGCATCGTCTCCGCCGTCTGGATCCGGTTGCCCAACGACTCGAGTTCAGCCTGGGCCTTGGCCCGATCGTTCATGCTGGCCACGATTCTGTTGCGCGCCGATTCGAGCCGGACCTCGGCATCCGCCAGGTTACGCTGCGCCTCATCGTGCCGCTGCTGGCACTGTTCCGTTTCACCCGCGCACGACGCCAGTTCCGCATCGAGCGATGCCGCCGCCTCCGCCGTTTTCGCCATCTGCTCGCGGATCTCGGAGGCCCGCTGCTGGTACCCTTCCTGATCGGCGATGGCCTGTTGCTGCTGTTCTTTCAGAAAATCGACCTGCTGCCGCAACAGGGCGATCTGCCGCTCCGCCTTTTCCATCTCGGCGTCGATGTCGCGCACTTCCTCGCGGCGCGCTGCCAAACGCCGCTCGACATCCATCCGGTTCAGCGCCAACTCCTCGTTCCTGGACTCGAACTGCGTCGTCTCCGCCATGGCCTTCTGGTAGGCGTCCTCGGCAGAGTGGAACAGGCCCTTGAGTTCCGCCACACGACCCGTCAGCGCCGACCACCTCAGCCACAACGACCTCACCTCGAGCGCGCTCAACTGCTCTTTCATCTCGCGGTACCGGATCGCCGCGTTCACCTGCCGTTTGAGCGACCGCATCTGACGCTGCACTTCGGCGATCACGTCCGACAACCTCAACAGGTTATGTTCGGCGCTCTCGAGCTTGCGCATCGCCACCTTTTTGCGCGCCTTGTATTTGATGATGCCCGCCGCTTCCTCGAACAGGAACCGCCTGTCTTCGGGCTTGCTGCTCAGCACCATATCGATTTTGCCCTGCCCGATCATCGAGTAGGCGTTCGTCCCGATCCCCGTGTCCATGAACAGTTCATGAATGTCCTTCAGCCGGCACGGGGTCTTGTTGATGAAATACTCGCTCTCGCCGGACCGGTACAGCCGGCGCGTCACCTGGACTTCCGCAAAATCCACCGGCAACCGCGAGTCGCTGTTGTCGAACGTAATCGACACTTCCGCCATTCCGGTGGGCTGGCGGTTTTCACTCCCGTTGAAGATCAAATCCAGCATGTGGGTGCCGCGCATCTCCCTGGCGCTCTGCTCGCCCAGCGACCAGCGAACCGCATCAAGGATGTTGCTCTTGCCGCACCCGTTGGGACCCACAACGGCCGTGATCCCTTGCTCGAGCCGCACCTGCGTCCGGTCCGCAAACGATTTGAACCCGAACATCTCCAACCGTTTGAAATGCATCCCCAATATCCCCGCGGCCGGCGCGGCCGCGCCGCTTAGTTGTCTACCGGCGGGCTGATTCGACACTCCCGCCGGATGGATAAAGCCTTGCCCGTCGTCTCGTCCGCCTCCACCAACGCCGCCGAAAGCATGGACGGGCCCCCCGCGACCCTGAACTCGCTGGGTATGCCCGTCAAAAACTTGTGTATCGCCCGCTCCTTCTCCAGTCCAATCACCGAATCCCGAGGGCCCGTCATCCCTACGTCCGTTATGTAGGCGGTTCCGCCCGGCAGAATTCGCTCGTCAGCCGTCTGCACGTGGGTGTGAGTGCCCAACACCGCCGTGCAGCACCCATCCAGGTACCAGCCCATCGCCATCTTCTCGGACGTCGCCTCGGCGTGCATGTCCACTATCACCACCGGCGTCCGCTGCCGCAACGAGACCGCCTCCTGCTTCGCACGGACAAACGGCGACTCGACACATTCCATAAATATCCGGCCTAACACGCTGATAAGACCAAACTTGCGCCCGTCTTGCAGCGTTATCACGACCGAGCCTTGGCCAGGCACGCCCGGCGGGTAGTTGGCCGGCCGCACCGTCGTCTGGTAGCGGTCCAGCATTTCCACCAGTTCTTTTTTCCGCCACGTGTGGTTGCCCAGCGTTATCGCCTCCACGCCAAGCCTCATCAGTTCGTCAAGAATCTGGGGCGTCACGCCAATCCCGCCCGCGGCGTTTTCCGCGTTCACCACCACCGCGTCCACGTTCAACTCTTTGCGCAGGGACGGCAACAACCGCTCCAGGCACATTCGGCCCGGGCGGCCTACCAAGTCGCCCACAAACAGTATCTTCATGCGCTATTAACCCGCCGGTAGTGGACCCGCGGCAAAACTATCCTCTTGGTTGGGCTTCAAAAACAGTCGTTCCGCGGGGAAAAGTAAACGATTAAAAACAGGGGCGTGTCAAGTACATTTTCTGCCATCAAAAAACCGGCGGGCCGCACATCACCGACCCGCCGGATTTCTTCTCATACTTCACTTACTTTACTTACTTCGCCGTCTCAACCGCCCGCGTCTCACGGACGACCGTCACCTTGATCTGGCCCGGATAGACCAGTTCCGACTCGACTTTCCGCGCTACGTCCCGCGAGAGTTGCGCGGCCTCCGCGTCCGATATCTTATCCGGATATACAACCACGCGGATCTCCCGGCCCGCTTGGATCGCGTAGGACTTCTCGACCCCCGCGAACCCGTCGGCAAGCGCCTCAAGCTGCTCGAGCCGCTTGATGTAAGACTCCACGGTCTCGCGGCGGGCGCCGGGGCGGGCGGCGCTGAGGGCATCCGCCGCCTGGACCAGCACGCCGATGATGTCTTCCTGGGGTATTTCGTTGTGGTGGGAACCGATGGCGCTGATGATCACGGGATTCTCGCCGTACCGTTTGGCGAAATCGTGGCCGATAATGGCGTGGGAGCCTTCGACCTCGTGGTTGACAGCCTTGCCGATGTCATGGATCAATCCGGCGCGTTTTGTAAGCGGAATATTGATACCGAGTTCCGCCGCCATGATACCCGACAAATGGCACACTTCCTTCGAGTGCTGCAACACGTTCTGCCCGTAAGACGTCCGGTAATGGAGTCTGCCAAGCAGTTTGATGATCTCAGGATGGAGGCCGTGGACATCCACCTCGAGGCAGGCCTGCTCGCCCATTTCCCGGATGTTTTTCTGGATCTCGTCGTTCACCTTGGCAACGATCTCCTCGATACGGGCTGGATGGATCCGGCCGTCCTGGATCAGCCGCTCGAGCGCCACTCGAGCCACCTCCCGCCGAACCGGGTCAAACCCCGACAAGATAACCGCTTCCGGGGTGTCGTCGATGATGATGTTGATACCCGTGGCGCTTTCCAGCGCACGAATGTTCCGGCCTTCCCTGCCGATAATCCGGCCTTTCATCTCGTCGTTCGGCAGCGCTACCACCGAGACCGTCGTGTCGGCAACGTGATCCGCGGCGCAACGCTGGACCGCTTCACCGATGATCCAGCGGGCCTTTTTCTCCGAATTCTCGACCAGCTCGTCCTCGATTCGCTTGAGCCGGAGGGCCGAGTCGCGTTTTACCTCGGTTTCGAGCTGGGCAAAAATCGCTTTTCTGGCCTGGTCGGCCGTCATCCCGGAAATGGCTTCGAGCTTGGTCACCTGCTCCGAGATAAGTTCGGCCACCCGCTCGCGTTCCTTGGCCGCCGCCTTGTCCCTTTCGGATAATTCGCGTTCTTTTCCCGCCAGTTCGCTGCTCTTTTTGTCCAGCACTTCGACGCGCTTGTCGACGACTTCTTCTTTTGCGATGATGCGTTTTTCGAGCGCTACCAATTCCTTTCTCATTTCACGGGCCTCGCGCTCGACTTGCGCCCGCAATTCAACACTTTGCTCTTTTATGGTGGTATTGGCGTCCTTGATAATCGCGGCGGATTCGCGTTCCGCGTTCGTGACCAACTGGGCGGCTTCGCGACGCGCCTTCCCCAAAAGACCGCTGGCTATTAGCCGCGCCACGATCACGGTCAGCAATATGCCCGCAAGGAAGCCCACTCCGACCATTAACAGGACGAGTGGCATTTGCATGCTTTCGACCTCCGTTCCCGATTTCGGGAAGTTCAACTGCAAACTACGGGTGTGCCTGCAATTGCACTAACGGAGGGTCGACAGGGGCGAAATGTTATCCAATCCGGCGCGCATACTGATGCGCGGACTGGTACGCGGCTTCCAGTGGCGGGGATCCGACCGGCGCGCCCGCCGGCAACGAGCCTAATTCCCCTATTACCTTACTGGAATCTATCTGAACGCCTGAGGGGCGAAGACTGGCCATCAATTTCATTTCTACCCTGTTGTCCCCGTGCAACTGGAGAGCACATCCCTCAACTTATTATCTAGGCTTATTATAAAAATCTCGTTAATCGATGTCAACGAATTTGTCTTTACCAAACGGACGGGGCCGAATAAAGACAACCCATTGTATCACAAGGACTTACATTTATACCCGCTAACGCCCAAGAAGAAATCAAAAAGCCGGGAGCCCGTTTTCGAACTCCCGGCCACCCATCTTTCTCAATGTTTCTACTTCACTGACATCTTCGCAATTCTGTCATATATATCCCTTGGGGAGAGGTTTTGGTGGGGAATCTGCTCGGATATGCCCCCTTCACCCGGCCGAAGCACACCCATGTAGTCGTATTTGGGCGTGTAGCCGGCCTCGAGAAGCCAAGTCCCATACCGGATGCCGAGGCCCGTCTGGCGGTTCTGACTTTCCACTACTAAAACGAACGGTGACCGGCCCACCCTCTCGAGCATCTCGGTGTCGCACACGTTAAGGGTGGGCTTGTTAATCAGGCCCACATTGACACCTTCGGCGCGGGCCCGTTCGACGGCATCCAAGGATCGGTACAGCAGTTCACCATAAGAAACGACGTAGCCGGCGGTTCCCTGGCGGATGATCTCGTCCTTGCCGGGCTCGAACACATAGCCCTCCCCGTAAAACTTGCTCCCGTCTTCTTTGCAGATGTAGGGGACTTTCGAGCGCGTCGTGAAAACATACCGGATGCCCGTATCCTGCCAGATGCGTTCAACAACCGCCTTCAGTTGGAGCGCATCGGCGGCAAAATACAGCCGGTTGGTATCGGCTTCCTGGAACCCGCTGTGGGCGAAGAAGATATTGATGCCGAAATGGCAGGTGTTATCGGCGATTTCATCCACGCCCGCATGGGAAAAATGACAAATCACATTAGACCCGTTGAGCCGGGCCATTGTGCTCTCTGAAATGATCATCTCCAGGAAAGCAGAAAACGTGCTGAAAATACCCTGCCGGCCTTTTTCAAACCCAAACCCGGCCGCAGCCGAAAAGTTGCCGCGTTCCTGGACGCCGCCGTTGATGAAAACTTCGGGGTGGGCTTTGCGGATGGCATTAAGGCCGGTGGATCCCTCGAGGTCGGAATCCACCACCAGGAGGCGTTTGATCCGCTCTTCAGCGGGCATCCGCTCGAGGATGCCGTTCACAATCTTGCCGAACTCGCCCCGATTGCTCGCCCAATCGGCGCTCGAACCTTTGTAGGACACGCTGACCTTCGGCGCCTCGACATGGTTTAGAAACTCGATGGCCTCATCGTGGCCGCGCGCCTTGAGGTAAGCGACGGCGTGCTCCTTTTTGATGACGTCGTGGCCCGCGTGAGATCCTTCAATGCCGGGGACCCCCGGGGCCATCAGCCGCTTGTTAACCAGGGCTACGGGGCCGTTGTGGGCGACGGCTTTCCTTATCCGGGCGTACAAGCTGTCGAGGTGTTCGCCTTGTCCCGTGTCGACCGTCATTCCATAGCCGACCAGCGTTCTGGCGACGTCGTAGCCGGGCATGTAGTCCCACGGATGGCCGGAGATCGTCACGTTGTTGTCGTCGATCATGACCTTGACGTTCAACTGCTGGGCAACAGCAAGTCGCGCGGCTTCGGCGTCGTCGCCCTCCATTTGGGAACCGTCGGAGCCCAGGACGAACACGGCCTGGTCGCGGTGGGCGAGTGCCACGCCGTTGACAAACGGCCACATGTGGCCCAACCGGCCTGAGGCAAATTTGATCGGGACGTGCGGGTTCGGTTCAGGGTGGCCGTACAAGCCCGCGTTCGGCGCCCGGTAGTCGTAGAGCTTCTCAAACGGCATCTCGCCGTTGAACGCCAAGAGGGCGTACTGGACAGCCACCCGGTGCCCCGCCTCGTCGAACAGGATCGGATAGCACGTGTGTCCGCCATTGATGAACCCGTCCGCGATCACGACCTCCGGCACGATGCTATAAGCGCCGCCGGTGTGGCCCGCGTAGCCTTTGATGCCGGCGATCGCAGAGAAAAAGATGATGGTGTCGCGCATGACTTGGACGTTGATGTCCAGTTGCTGGCGCTGCTCGGGGCTCAGCGTCTTCTGCGAGACATCCAGGGAAAGCCGTTTATATTTACTGACGTCAATCGCAAAACTCATCGTCCTTTTCCTTCTTTTCCGCACGTTTTAGCTCAAAAACGTGCAGAGTATAGCAAATAGACCGCCTCACTTGACAGCACGCCGCGCGGCCCGCGGGAACCTCCCTGCCCCTGCCCGGGCTGGAATAAAAAAGTCGTTGCATTTGCATTGACCCCTATCAGGCCCTGTGATATCATGTAGCCCCGTTACGCTTCGAAGGAGATGCCATGGCAATCGATAAGCGGGTGTTTCTTGTTTTGTTGATCCCTCTGGCCCTCGCGTTGGCAGGCTGCGCCCGCAGCGCCAGCGACACCGCCGGGTTCGCCGTTTCACAGTCCGCGGCGGTCGGCGCGCCCTTTGACCAGGCGTGGCAGACCGTCAAGGCCGTCCTGCGAGAGTACGAAAAGCCCAACAGATTCGAGATTTATACGCGGGACAGGCGCGGCGTATTTGTGGCGTTTGAAAATACGGGCCGGCAAGCCTTTTTGGTGCCGTCTCGTGTACAATACACAGTGAGCGTAGAGCCAGCCGGGGAAAATGCCAGCCAGGTCACTGTCGAGACGATCCGGCAGGTGTATGGCGTGACGCTGCTGACGTACCCGGGCTGGCACGACAGGCCCATGAAAGACCCTGCAAAGGCGCAGGGATTGCTTGGCGAGATACAGGCCCGCATAGCGGGGGGATCACCCGAGGCAAAAACGCAGGCGCCGGCGTAGACGCGTGAACGGCAACGAGGCAGCCGAACTTGGCGCTACCCGGGGGGATACCACTCGGAACGGATGAGTCGGCTTGGTTGAGGCCGAAACTTAAACTCGAAAATCGATAAAAACCAATTTAATTTGCCTTTTGCAGCGTAAAAAGATATAATCTATTTACAAAAAGTCGCGGAAAGGTTTTGGACTTATGTTATCTCTCATCGAAGTTATATGTCCGCACTGCGGCGCCAAAGGTCAGATCATGTTACCCCCGGCCGGCGCGATCATCGTCGGCCCGTGCCCGGAATGCCAGGGTTTGGTGGTGGTATTCTGTGGCCAGGTGCTGCCCCTCAAGAAGGACATCATGGTTGACGGCTCCTCGAAGGAAAAACGCCAGCACATTATGACGGTGCTGACGGGGTTCCTGCGCGACAGAGTCGGCCAGATTGTCGCCGAAGACGAGGATGTGAAGGACGTGCGCGATGAGGCACCGCCAAAGCCCCAGCACCCCGTCGTGAGCGAGAAGCCGGCCGTCCAGCCCGAGCAAAAACGGGAAGCCGCCGCCGGCGAAAAGAAAGTGTGCAGCCCAGAGCACGTCGCCGAACCCATCAGCCACGAAGACCTCAGAAAGTTCGTCATCGAAGACCTCAAAAAACTCGACGACGGAGAACAGTTCAAAAAAATATTCGGCTAACGCCGACCAGACAGATACTCTTGGAGGAGCCCCGGGACGAAACCCCGTCCCGGGGCTTTAGTTTTGCTGGCTCAACGGGCGGGGATCAGGTACAGGCGCGCTTGGGAAGTGAGCGGGAGATCGAGCTCGTAATGGCGGGAATCGGATTGCGTGACGGAAAAAGAATCGCCGCTGGTGACCTCATAGGCGTCTTCGCTTAGAAGGTAGCCGGGGCCGCGGATGCGCGAGGTCTCGCGGCCTTCGTGTGCGACGTTGTCTATGCGGGGCAGGACGAACAGCAGGATGCCTTTGTCGCCGCAGACGAGCGTCCGGATAAAGAAGCCGGCGGGTTCGTCCGACTCGAGCAGATCCACGGGGTCGGAAAGGGCCAGCAGAGGACGCAACGGAGCGAGTTGCTCAAGGAGTTTACTGTTTGCCAGGGCATATGTGCCGCTGGGATCCTCAAACTTCGGCGGGGACAACTCAAAGCCTTTGCTGCCTCCGGCGAGCATGGCATAGACCATGGCGCGCAGGCGTGCGATGCCATACGGAGGCGATGAAAGATCGTGAGCATTCGAAGGGAAAATCCAGGCGTAGGTGATGCCAGGCTGTGTCGCGCACCGGGTGTTCTCCACGCTTTCGAGCAGCGTCCGTACGTACTCGGCTGAGGCGCACTCGGCACTGTAAGCCAGTTGAGGCTCGATGTGGTTGCGCTCCATAATCTGAGCAAATTGGGCCGCTGCGTTGCCCGCCGTGTCTACATTACAGAACTTGATCGTACGTAGCTTCCCACGCCACGCCGAGGCCGCAGCCACGGCTTTTTTCCCCGCGTCTCTGTAAGACCCGTGCGCATGGGACAGGCATTCGATCGTGTCTGGAGTCTCAACCGCGCCGCGCATCACCGTGTGTTCGGGCTTGAACATGCGCGCGCAGACTTGCACCGGCGCGCCCTCTGACGGAGTCAGCCGGACAACCACCTGCGGAACCTCAAACTCCGTCCCGAGCCCTACTGCACACTTGCCGCAAAGCAAGCTTTTCTTGCGGGCCGGAATCTCCACCGGCTGTGCAAGCGCAACGGAAGCGCCGTTTATGTCGGCAGCCGTAACGATGCAGTTCGCGCCCCCCGCGTTGAGAGCAAAAATGTACGCCTTCCCCTCTTCAGGCGCCATGACGCAGTATGTTACGACAAGCCCCGGGTCGGCCTGCACCGAAAAAGGAGTCTCGGTGTCGGCGGCATTGAGCCGCATTGAAATTTCCCCCTGGGCAGGAAGGTTTGAGGCGGATTCGGCCGTTAGCCACGATGTTTGGCCGGGCGCCGCCATGTCGGGTTCGGCCATCGTCCAAAGAGCTGTTACTAGACTGTCCCCTGCCTCAAATCTTATTTCCGGCGCGCGCAGGTCCAACGGTTCCTCGCCGCCATTGCGGATGAGCACCTTGCAGACGTTTTGCGGGAACTGGTACGCGCTGAGAATTTCAATGGAAGGAGGTCCCGCTGCGGCGTGTAAGAAAAGGCTGCACGCAATCAGTAACGTCATGCTTCCCTTCCTATTCTTGTTTTCTCAGCCGCATTAGCACGCTTTTCGCTTCCTCGGCGCACGGAGACTGAGGGTAGCGATCGGCCAAGTCTTGGAAGTATGCCTGCGCGGTTTTCGAATCGCCTGCTCCAAGGGCGGTTTTGCCGAGCAGAAACAGGGCTTGTGCCGCCAGTTCGTTTTGAGGGTGGTTGAGCGCGAGTTGCTCGAGCGCCGCTTTGGCCTCGTCCGTGTTTCCCTGATCCAGATAGTTGATGCCTCGCAACAGCAGGGCGGCCGGCAGCAGGGCCTCTCCTTCGGCAATGGCAACAAGCTTGTCTATTTGCTGCAGCGACTGCTTGCTTTCACGCGCCCGATAGAAAAGATCCGCCGAAATCAGCCGCAACCGCGCCTCGTTCGCCGGCGATTCTTCGCAGTAGGCCGCGTAAGCACTCGCCGCTTCGGCATAGGCGGCATTCTCCTCGACCAGCGTCTTGGAGAGTTCCTCGAGCACCCGCTCGCGCCACCATGGCTCGAGGCTCTTCTCGCGCCAAGCCGCCTCGAGCGCGTCGACCGCCGGCCGCACTTGGCCGTCTTGCAGGCGCCGCCTGGCAATCTGCAGCGCATAGCAGGCTCGAAGTTCACGCGGCAACGACGCCAGCCCCTCCTGCGCCCATTCCAGGCACCGCTCGCGGCATTGCGACAGCGCGCGCCTGGCTTTCAATGACGTCTTCAAGTCCAAGGTGATGGTGTAGTCTTTTTCGGCGCCTACGAGAAAGACCGCGGTTCCAAGCAATGCCTTGTCTTCGGGGGTAACCGCCGTTCCTTCAGCGGTGGCTTGTTCAACCGCGGTGACCGCGGAATCGATATCACCGGATTGCAGCGCCTTTCCCGCCTGGCGAATCCGTATTCGTAAGGATGCTTCCGGCGCACCATCGTCCCCCAGGGCAGCCAGAGCGTGCTGCTTGACGGGCGTCAATACGGGATCTTCGCGGAACTCGACCGGCATCAGCAAGGGGTAGTACCAATCGCCGTTCTGCAGCCAATACAGACTAAGATTGTCGTACAGCGGTTTTGCGCGCTTTGGGTCGGCTATCCACGCTTCGAGCCAACAGCGCGCAGCCACGGTCATCTCGCCCCTGTCCCGCGCACGGTCGCCTTTGAGTGTTAATGCGAACACGCTCACGCGCGCGCCGCGGTTGGCCGTGACGACACCTTCGAGCAACGCCTCTGCCGAATCTGGTGCGGCCTCGATCAGCCGATCTAGAGCCATGCACGCGACCCGACTGTCAGGCTCTGTATCCACCAAGTCGCGACACAATCGTTCGGTATTGGCCGCGCCACTTGACAAACGCTCATTCAACGCCGCCAACCCCAGCGGCGAATTGTTGAACGCCTTCGCCATGGCCTCCAGCGCCGCCTGCCTGTCTACGCCCGCATCCCGGGCCCACACGCCGGCAATATAATCGAGCACCTCGCGCGTCCGCGTATGTTTCGGCATCTGCTCAATGATGCTTTGGTTCTCGCTACAGTACCGGTTAATCGCCTCGACGCCCGCCGCCGAAAGCCCGGCGTTTGACGGCTCTTCATGGGAAGGTTCACTCCCGCCCGACAGGTAAAAACTGACGCCGCCGCCTATCAGAAGTCCAGCGCCCAAGACAAACAGGCCGGCTGCCGCCAAACGGCTCTTCATGGGCCCACTCACGTGCTCCTCCCTAATAGCGAGACACGTCGGGGGCTGCCGCCGGCGCATTGGGTTGAGCCTGAATGGGATCCAATAATTTCACAAGGCTTGGAACCATCGCCTCCCCTGGCTCTTCCACTTCGGGCATTACTTCGGAGAACCGCTTCAGAATAGCTGTCCGCAGGGCTTCAAAAGCCTCCGGGTTGACGGGCGTAAACCGGGCGCGCTTAACAATGTCGAGAAGCGTTCCATACGTCGGAATGCGCGCCAAGACCTCTTTAAACTCGGTCGAATCGGTCACGTGCTTAAACACCGGCACGTGGCGGAACGCCAAAGCCGAGCTTGGGGCTTTGTCAATTTGGGTCGCTTCCAGCAGCGCCAACTGCGCCTCTTTGGAAAGCAGCAGCTTGATAAACTCCCGCGCCGCCTGGAGTTTTTCCGGAGTATTCTTGCGCAAGGCATAGCACTCGGCGAAACCAACCGGCCGTAGCGTAGGCGCAGACCCGGCCACCACGGCATCAGGACACGCAACAATCCCGACGTTCGCGCCAACCGTCACGCTCCGGAAAAGCACACGTCGAATTCCCGATTCTTCTTCTAGCATAGCCCACGTGAAATCGGGCGGCCAAAAGACGCCCCGCGCATGATACTGCGCCACCAGGCCCAGCAGTGAGCCTGCCGCACCGGGGGGAGCATCCATACCCATGGCCATCAAACAGGCCCCTATTTGCTCGTCGGCCATACCGGTGAAGAAAAACCCCGAAACCTGTCGGTCCGGGTCGGCGCCCAGCGAAATCTTCTCGGCCGCGGCAAAAACCTCGTTCCAGTTGGCGAACGAAGTGGCGGCTCCCACCTTTTGCATCTCGTCCTTGCGGTACCGAAGCACGTAGCTGTCCACGCGGTAGGGCAATGCCCATACATGTTCTTTCCAGGCCACCGCCTCGTAAAGGTTGGGCGGGATTACCGCCTAGGGATCCAATCCCAACTCTGCAAACACCGAATCAAGCGGCTCAATGAACCCCTTTCGACACAGGTAGGGAATGTCGTTGTCGTAAAAGCCGACTAGCGCCGATACCACGTCCGGCAGTTCACTGAGCGAGTCCGGCAACGGCGTCGTCGACGGCAATGCCTCCGACCGCCACTGCGTCGCATCAACGAGCTTGAGATCCGGTTGCATCGCGCCCACCAGTTCCGTGGGCACTGAGGAAACCACCTGGACGCGACCGACACTCAATGTGTCTGACGCCCACGCGACGGCACAGCCCAATGCCGCAACGATTGTCGTCACCAGGCGCGTGCGCGCCCCCCACGTCTGAATCATAGTCTCTCCTTCCCGGCACACCCCTCGCGTTGTAGCACGGCCGCCGGTTCAACTGTTTTCGCTATTATTGGATTCTTCTCGCCGCCGCAATAAGATAAGGCTACAGCACAGTAGAAAAAGGATCAGTGTGCGGCCTACCGTATACCACCCGATATGATCTTCGACCCCTCTCCCTCCAAAACAGCCGCAGCTAATCACGCGTCCCGAAGCCAGGGCGGTGCCTTGGGCTATCAAGAACAGCGCCAGGAGTCCAGCCGCGAGAAAGAGCGATTCAAAAACAAGTATATCAAGTATCAGGCACATCCCTAGAAGCAATTCCAGCCAAGGCAAAAGGAGGGACAACAAGATGCCCGTGTCCGAGCCTAAAACTCCATAGCCATAAACCTCGGAAAGAAACTCGAGCGGAAACTGTATCTTGGAAAGAGCCGCGGCAACGAAAAGAGTCCCTAGAAGACCGCGCAATAGGAAACCTACGACCGCCACTTTTTCGGGCTTCCCTGGACTCTGCACCAAGTCTTTTTCCAGAGACTCACCCATGGTTTTTCCCTTGCCAATCGAACCAGCCGCCCTGGTAGTAAGCGAGATTGCGGTACCCTTTGCGCCATAGGCTTTTCGCCGCATCGAAGGCATAGGGGCAACTCGAACTTTGGCCATAGACGATGATGGGTTTGTCTTTGCTATACCCGGCCAGCTTCTTGACCCGTTCTTCGTCCGATATTTCCACCGAGAGGCTTAACGCTCCGGGCAAGTGGCCCTGGTTGTAGTCGTTGATGAGTCGCGCGTCAACAAAAAGGGCCGAGTCGTCTGCGGCTGCGGCAAGCACTTGTGTATCGGTTACGGTTGGAATGATCGCCTGGATGTTACGCAGTTGAACCGCTTCGACCATTTCGGCGTCGTTAATTAGCGATCCCTGACCAATCAGACAATGGTAGCCGATTCCGCCTATGAAGGCTCCTGCAATGAGGACGCCCAGCCCAGCCGCCATCTGGCTCCACGATCGGTGGCCGGGAATCTCGGTGGCCCTTTCGCGTCTAGACAGAGCGGCCCGACCGACCAAGGCCACGATGCAAAAACCAATTATGAGCAACAGATTGCGTGGGTAAAACTGAAGGCGTTCCACGGGGATACGCGAAACAACCAAGCCAATCCCGTTCCATCGGCCACGGTTCAGTTCGCTGCCAAGTATAACTGTTCCGGTGGACGCATCCATAATGAGTGACTCCATCCCTTTGCGTGGAAGACTCACCCAGTAATGGTCCAGCGATGGCTGCTCGACACTATGGCGAACACTGAGAATGATGGGAGACTTGCTATGCAAGACTGTCCTTGCAGAGAGATTCTGGAGCGGCAGGACATGGAACCCCAAGCCTCTTGCCGCCTCGGCGAGTTGGAACACTGTGCTGGTTCGCTGCATGTTCTCTTCGCTATTCTTAAGCCTGAGGAACAGCAAGTCAGAGAGGCTGGCCGGCTGGCCGTAGTACTGCGCGATGGAGTATAGGCAATACAGGCCGCAATCCAACGGATGGCGCACCGCAGGACGGGGAGAATCCAATGCACCTGTAAATATAAGAAGACCAATCAATACTGGCATGCGCCACCTGCTATGAGAGCGAAGGACGTTATGTTTTTTGTCTGATTCTCAGCAACCCGGACAACAGCAGCACGATCCCCCCTACGACTGCCAGCCCCAGATAATGGTAACGCCGTCCATCCGGCCTTAAGGGCGCGACGGCCTCCGACATACCCGACAAATCTTGCTGGTTCAAAGTCTGTTGAGTTGTTCCCGGAGGCGCATCAACGGGTGAAATGCCGGTTGCCACTCGGGAGACATTGGCGAGCGCCTTTTCGTCGATGGCCGGCATAATCTTGCCGTTACGCCATTCGAAGCCGTCGACTATCTCTCTGTCATCATTGAACCAGATGATTGTTCCGTCGGGAAAATCGGGCATGAAACTGCTCGAATTGAAATTCGGGGATAAGTCAGGCTGCGAATAGGATACTGAATAAACAGTGGTCAATTCATTTTCCGTTCCGTGACGTTGTATCGCGAATTTCGTTTCGGCAGGTGTAAATCGACCGTTGACTTCCGTGAACTTTGTCGTCACGATTTCTATCGTGCAGGTTTGAGCGGGGACATTTCTGCCATCATCCGTGATTATGGGTTCGTTGAAGATCCTGCCATCAGGCCAGATGTCTTTGCCGGACTCCTTGACAATTCTCAGCTTTACGGGATTGTAGCCATACGAAGGAGCGAGCCAGACGGAAAGATCACCGTAGGGAGTCTCCGTGCTGAGGACTTGGCAGTCGATTCCGTCAATCGCCTCTTGGGCTACAGTCGTCGTTTCAGGAGCGAAAAGGTCCAACGGTTTGGGCACACCATATTCTTTGACGGGAACAGCGCCAAGCCCAAAGCATGCCTCGGGGACCAAGGAATGCTGCGCGCACATAGCCTCCGGTTCATTTCTGTAAGCGAAAGCCCACGGGACTCCACCATCTTGGAACACAAAGAACTTATCTTCGCCGTCATATTGCGTACGAAGATGCACAAATCTCGAGGTCTTTGCATTGTAGGTAAGGGTGCCGGCACATCTTGCTTGATAACTATTTTGCGCAGCCCAGTAACCGACATCGTATTCCCATTTCCGGTAGTCACTCTCGCGTTCCTTACCTTGACCGTCAAACGAACGCAGATCGGCGGTTACATGAACCTTAAAATTGTCACGCCAAGCGACCGCATTTCTCCATTCATTAACGGCACTTGTTACGTCTGCACTTGTTACGTCGGAGGGCGGTACCGCGTTGCTCGCAGCACCCGCAAACATCCAAAAACAAAGTGCTAACATTTTCGTTTCCTTGGCACATGACGAATCTTCGGTTGCCAGACGACTCTGCAACGCAAGGCCC
>JAPLKX010000426.1 GCA_026387845.1 Candidatus Hydrogenedentota bacterium
GGGCGCGCTGCGTTTTGTCCTGAGCTTGCGCGCCACCGGGGAGGGGCACATTTCCTCCATAACTTTCCGGACAGGCATCATCCACGCCGACCACCGGATCGAGGTCAACCCGCCAACCGGCTATCTCACCGAGCCGCGTCAAATCCCCAACCCGTTCTACGAGAAGGGGCTCTTCGAGCGGAAACTCTTCGAGCTGAAGTTGACCAACGAATTCACGCGCCGGGTTATGCACAAGCTGGGGGAGTTGTTCACACTGGAAGAGCTTCGCGCCAACGTCAAAACGGAATTGAAACAGCCCCGCCAGTCGGATGGAGCGAAGGAGGATCAGAACAGCGCCGAGGGAATCTGTATGCTGGCCAGCTCCAACTACGAGGTCCAGTTCCAGCCCGAACAACGGCTCTCCGAGCGCATCATTTTCCCGGCCTCCCCCTCGCAAAGCAACGGCATCGAAGACGCCCGGTTCGTCCGTTTCCAGAACGACGACGGCACCCACGTCTATTACGCCACCTTCACCGCCTTCGACGGCAAGCTGGTCCTGCCGCAACTGGTGGAGACTTCTGACTTCCTCCACTTTCGGTTCATCACCTTGAACGGTCCGGCCGCCGAAAACAAAGGCATGGCCGTCTTCCCCCGGAAAATCAACGGCCTCTATGCCATACTCTCCCGCCAGGACAGCGAGAACATCTACCTCATGTTCTCCGACAACATCCACTTCTGGTATGAGCCCAAAATGATCCTCAAGCCGACTTTCCCATGGGAGCTGGTCCAGGTCGGCAACTGCGGGTCCCCCATCGAGACCGACGCAGGCTGGCTGGTCCTCAGCCACGGCGTGGGCCCAATGCGAAAGTACTGCATCGGCGCGTTTCTCCTGGATCGCGATAATCCCGCCAAAGTGATCGGCCGCCTCCGCGAACCCTTGCTCCAGCCCAACCAAAACGAACGTGAAGGTTACGTGCCCAACGTCGTTTACACCTGCGGCGCTCTCCTCCACAACGGCGAACTGATGATCCCCTACGGCCTGGCCGATTACGCCACCAGTTTCGCCACCGTCGCGCTCGATGAAGTGCTGGCTGCCATGCATTAGGAAACATCGATGAACAGCATGATCAAGCGCGACAAGCGAGTGGCTGTCCTGTCACCGGTTGCCTGGCGAACGCCTCCCCGGCAATACGGCGCCTGGGAAACCGTGGCTAGCAACATCACCGAAGGTCTCGTCGCCCGCGGCTGGGACGTGACCTTGTTTGCCAGCAGGGATTCGGTCACCCGCGCCCACCTGCACGCCGTGGTGGACAAAGGATATGAAGAAGATCCCGCCGTCGATCCCAAGGTGGCCGAATACCTTCACATCTCGGAGGCGTTCGAGCACGCCGCCGAGTTCGACCTCCTCCACAGCCACTACGACTTCATGGCCTTGACCTACAGCCGCTTGGTAAAAACACCGGTCCTGACCACCATCCACGGGTTCTCCTCCCCAAAAATCATGCCCGTCTATCAAAAGTATCGTGACCGCTATTTTGTTTCTATCAGCGACTCCGATCGCGCCTCGGGGCTGAATTACCTGGCGACAGTCCACAACGGGATCGACCTGTCGCTGTACCCGCTTCAGGAACGCGGCGGTGACGACCTGATTTTCCTGGGCCGCATTCACCCGGACAAGGGCGTTCATCTGGCCATCGAGGTCGCTCGCCTGAGCGGGCGGCGTTTGATCATCGCGGGCATTATCCAGGATGAGGCCTATTTCTGCGAACAGGTCAGACCCCATCTCGATGATCAAAACATCCGTTATATCGGACCGGTGGGCGTGCCGGGCAAAAACGAGTTGTTCGCCCGGGCCCGCGCCTTGCTACATCTGAACACCATCCCGGAACGGTTCGGACTGGTCCTAGCCGAAGCCAATGCCGGCGGCGTGCCCGTCATCGCCATGGACCTCGGCTCCTGCCGTGAGGTTATCAAAGACGGGCAGACCGGTTTCCTGGTCAACAACGTCAAGCAAGCCGTTCAGGCCCTGGGACGGATTTCTGAAATCGATCGCCGCGCCTGCCGCCGCCGCGTCCACGAATGTTTTTCCATCGATACCATGGTGGAGGCATACGAACGGGTTTACTCGACGATTTTTGAACTGGAAGCGAGGAAACAACGATGAAGTTGATTCGGGACAGCTCGCCGAAAGGGAAAGGAGTTTGAGCAGAAGTCTGGGATAATCGACTTTGTTGGGAAGCCGGGGGTGGAAGGGGGGTGATCATGAAACTTCTTCTAATCAACCCGTTCAGTCCAGTGGTCAGCCTGAGCAAGATCCAGGGGTGGAACTTCCTGAACAAGTTCCGGGTCTGGAAGCCGCTGGGTCTGCTAATCCTGGCTCGTCTCACCCCGCCAAACTGGGAGGTCGAGGTGATCGACGAAAACCTCGGCCCGATCGATGCCCAGGCCCTGCCCCGCCCGGACCTAGTCGGCATCACGGCCTTCACCTCCCAGGCCACCCGCGCCTACGAACTCAGCGCGCTTTTCCGTGCGATGGGAGTCCCGGTGGTCATGGGAGGCATTCACGCCACAATGTGCCTCGCCGAGGCCTTGGGCCACGCCGACGCCGTGGTCACCGGCGAGGCCGAGTCGGTGTGGCCGCAGGTCCTGGCCGATGTGCAGGCCGGAACGCTTCAGCGAGTCTACGCCGGCGGGCCGGTCTCGATGGCGGAGATTCCTCCGGCGCGCCACGACCTGCTGGCCGGGCGCTACCACTTCGGTTCGATCCAGGCCACCCGGGGCTGCCCCTTGAACTGCTCGTTCTGCAGTGTGACGGCCTTCAACGGCCATCTGTTCCGCCGCCGGCCGATCGAGAACGTGATCGCCGAACTGCGCCAGATCCGCGAAAAGAGAATCCTCTTCGTGGACGACAACCTAATCGGCACCCGCCGGGACCATATCGCCTCTGCCAAGGACTTGTTCCGGACGATGATCCGCGAGGGCTTGACGCGGCCCTGGATCTGCCAGGCGACGATTAATTTCCCGGACGACGAGCAACTGCTTGATCTGGCCGCGAGGTCCGGTTGCGTGGGCGTCTTCATCGGCTTCGAGTCGCCGACGGTCGAAGGGTTGATTGCCCTCGGCAAGAAGTTCAACATCCGGAAAGGCCGCGATTTCCGTGCTTCTGTGCGCCGCATCCAGTGCCACGGGATCACGGTGATGGGCTCGTTCATCATGGGGATCGACACGGACCGGCCGGGCATCGGAGCCACCATGGCCCGTGCCGCCGAGGATTACGGCCTGGACATGGCCAATGTCCTGGTCCTCACGCCGCTGCCCGGCACGGCGCTCTTCAAGGAGATGGAGCGGCAGGGGCGGATCATCGCTAACAACTATCCCGCCGATTGGCAGTATTACTCCCTCGCCCACCCGGTTTCCCAGCACCTCCACTTCACCTGGAGCGAGCTGCTGCATGAGATGAATGAGTTCCACGACCTGTTCTACTCCTACCCCAAGATCCTGGGTCGCGTGTTGCGGATATTTCTCCAGAGGCGAAACCCCAGGAACGTGCTCCTCAGCCTTGTCACCAACCTCACCTGCCGCCATAATCAATTGCTGGACCGCAAGGTCCACGCGCTTCGCTGCGCCACTCCGGAAGCCACCTCTCCTACGCAAGGCCTCCGTCTACAGGAGGATTAGGGTTAGCCCCCAACACGGAGTTGGGATCCTGCCCCCATGCCACGAGTATGTTTTCTACAAGGAAACCTCCCACACCCTCGCCCCCGATGCCGGAGTCGCATCGCTTAGTTCTTCGTAGCCCGCCAATCGGCTGTACACCGATTAGCGCGGCGGGTCGGCCAGCCGAAACTGGGGGTTGCGCGCCGTCCGCGAATCCGCAAGATGCTCCGCGACCAGCCAGCAGTACGCGCACGGCGTCGAGCTGGAGCTGGGGGAAGCCGGACGGGGAGAAGCGAAGAAGCGGTTTGCGGACAGCCCGGTGACCCTGGTCGGTGTGGCCTGCGGCGAGAAATTCGATCACCCCGATCCCGCCAAACTCAAAGCCGCCATCGAGAATGCCAAGGGCTACGCCAAGCTCAGCCACGACGTCGGCGGCCGC
>JAPLKX010000232.1 GCA_026387845.1 Candidatus Hydrogenedentota bacterium
GGGACGTAGAGGTATTCGGCGAACTTTTTCTCATCGATTTTGTCAAGAGCCAGTTTGTTACGCTTGACATCGGCGGCGATGGCTTTGGCGGCATCGGCAATTTCCGTGCGCGACCCATAATTGACCGCGACGTTGAGCAGCATGGATTTGTTGTTCTTCGTGCCCTCCTGGCAATAGGCGAGGTCTTTGATGGTTTCTTCATGAAGGCCGTCGGTCCGGCCCATGATAACGACGCGGATGTCCTGGCTGTTCATCCTGTCAAGTTCGAGGTAGATGTACTTGCTCATCATGGCAAAAAGGGCTTTAACCTCGGACGGCGGCCTGCGCCAGTTTTCCGTCGAGAACGCATAAAGCGTCAGCACCTTGATTCCAAAATCGCGGGCCGCCTTGATGGCGACGCGCACGCTGCGTGTTCCCGCCTCATGACCGACCGTGACGTCCAGCCCCCGTTTTTCCGCCCACCGCCCGTTGCCATCCATGATGATGGCGACGTGCCGCGGCATCGACTTCGGGTCCATTTCACTCTGCGACATCGAATCCTTTCGTAACACCGGCCCGGGCGGGGTCGGTTCACACTTCCAAAATCTCGGCTTCCTTGGCCTTGAACGCTTCTTCGATCTTGTCGATGAAATCGTCGGTGATTTTCTGGACTTCATCGGTGAGTTTGTGGGCCTCGTCTTCGGGCAGGTCGCCGTCTTTCTGCATTTTTTTTGCGGTATCGACCTCGTGCCGTCTGACGTTGCGAACAGCCACCTTGGCTTCCTCGGCCATTTTTCCCACCAGCTTTACGAGGTCCTTGCGCCTTTCTTCGGTAAGCGGGGGGAACGGGATGCGGATCAGATGGCCGTCACTTGACGGAGTCAGGTTGAGAGGCGAAGCGAGGATGGCTTTTTCGATAGCATTAATCTGGGTGCGGTCCCACGGGGCGATCACGAGCATGCGCGGCTCGGGCGTGGTGATATTGCCGAGCTGGTTGATTTTCATCCGGGTGCCGTAAACTTCCACCTCGACCGCGTCCAGCAGGCCCACCGACGCCCGGCCCGTGCGGATGTGGGTCAGTTCCTGGCGGAAGTTATCGAGGCTTTTCTGCATTTTTTCGCGTGCTTGCTTGGCCAGCGTATTGGGCATGGGTCGATCTCCTTTTCGAACCTCGCCGGGCGCGCCCCGGGCGGATTGCGGTGAACAGCAGCGGGCCGGCCTACTGTTCGAGGACGATGGTGCCTATCTTGTCCCCCCGCAATGCGCGAATAACGCTTCCGGGCGTGGTCAGGTTGAAAACCAGGATAGGTATCTTGTTTTCGCGGCACAGCGAAATGGCCGCCGCGTCCATGACGCGCAGGTTCTTTTGCAGCACCTCCGCGTAGGACAGGTGATCGAATTTCTTGGCCTTGCGATTTTTCACGGGGTCATCGTCATAGATGCCGTCGACCTTTGTGGCCTTGAACAGGATGTCGGCCCCGATCTCGTTGGCCCGGAGCGCGGCCGCCGTGTCGGTTGTGAAAAACGGATTGCCGGTGCCGGCCCCGAAAATGACTACTCTGCCTTTTTCAAGATGGCGCACGGCCCTCCGGCGGATATACGGCTCGGCCACGGGCCGCATCTCGATCGCCGTCAGGACGCGCGTGGGCACGCCCCGTTTTTCGAGGGCCGCCTGGACCGCCAGGGCGTTAATCACCGTGGCCAGCATGCCCATGTAATCGCCGGTGGGCCGGTCGAGGCCGGTCTCAGAAGATTTCGCGCCCCGGTAGAAGTTTCCGCCGCCGATCACCAGGCCAATCTGGACGCCCATCCCATGGGCTTCCGCGACTTCATCGGCGATGTGACCCAGCGTGGGGAAATCAATGCCCGCCGCCGCGGGGCCCTGGAGGGCCTCGCCGCTCAACTTCAGCAACACCCGCTTGTATTTCGGGGCGCCTTGCGACATCGGCTTTTACCTGTTCTCGGATTCCGCGCGCTGGGCCGCGTTGACGGCCTGCGCCACTTCTTCGGCCAGATTGGACTTCGGCTTCTCAATCCCTTCGCCCAACTGAAACCGGGCAAACCGCCGGATCTCGATCTTCTCGCCAATACGGCCGCTGAGTTCTTTCATGATGCCTTCGATGGTCCTGTCGGGGTCTTTCACGAATGGCTGCTCGAGCAGGCACACTTCCTTGTACCATTTCGCGAGCATCCCCTCAACAATCTTGGGCAGGACTTTCTCGGGCTTGCCGGTTTCCCGGGCACGCACCGTGTAAATCTCCTTTTCCACGTCGAGTGCGTCCTGGGGCACGTCTTCGCGCTTCACCCATCGGGGTACGGCGCTGCAGACTTGCAGGCACACGTCGTGGCAGAATTCCCCGAACGGATCGGAGCGGGCGGCGAAGTCGGTTTCGCAGTTCACTTCGACGAGCACGCCGATTTTCCCGCCCATATGAATGTAGGAAGCCACTTTGCCTTCTGCGGCGACCCGCGCCGACCGTTTGGAAGCCTGGGCCATCCCGCGCTCGCGCAGCCACTTCACGGCCGAGTCGAAATTGCCGTTGGTTTCACTCAGTGCCCGTTTGCAGTCCATCATGCCCGCGCCGGTCTGTTCACGCAGGGTAGAAACGTCTTTAGCGGTAAATGCCATTATGCTTACTCCTCCAATTCGTCAGATTTAGCGCCCACCTCTTCGGCCTCGGCGGCACTCTGTTCTACGGGCGCAGCCGGTTCGGCCGCACCTGCGGGCGCAGCCACAGCGGCACCGGGCGGGCGAGCCTCGTCGGCCCTGACTTTGTCCATGTTCATCCGGCCTTCCATGACGGCGTCGGCCGTAATCGAGCAGAACAACTGGACGGCGCGGATGGCGTCGTCGTTGCCGGGGATCGGAATGGGGACGGTGTCCGGGTCGCAGTTGGTATCGACAATGCCGACGCACGGGATGTTGAGGCGGGCGGCTTCGCGCACGGCAATCGCTTCTTTCTTGGCGTCAATCACGAACAGGGCGTTGGGCAGGCCGGGCATGTTTTTGATACCGCGCAGATTGGCGTCGAGTTTCTCGATTTGTTTGCGGAATTGGATGGCTTCTTTTTTGGTGAACTGCTCATCGAGTTTGCCGCTGGTATTGAGCTCCTCGAGCCGCTGCAGGTTGCGGATGCTCTGGCGGATGGTTTCCCAGTTGGTCAGTGTGCCGCCCAGCCACCGGCTGTTGACGTAGTACATCCCGCAGCGCTGGGCTTCGTGGGCCACGGCTTCCTGGGCCTGTTTTTTTGTGCCCACGAACAGGATGTTGCCGCCGGCGGCGGTGATGTCGCGGATGCACACGAACGCCTTGCGGATTTGCTGCAGGGTCTTTTGCAGGTCGATGATATAGATGCCGTTGCGCTGGCCAAAGATGTATCGGGCCATCTTGGGGTTCCAGCGACGGGTCTGGTGGCCGAAGTGGATGCCGGCTTCCAGCAGTTGCCGCATCGTTACGATAGGCATGGTGGTGAAAACTCCTTTCGGGTTACGTCCTCGGAACCCCGCGGCTTGTCCAGCGGCCGCGCAACCGGCGGCAAGCTGAACTCCCAGGGCGCCGGAGCGCCCCGGAACACCCAAGCCACTTCACACATGGGGTTCCTGTGAATTAGAAAGCACGAAAAGATATCACAAAAAAGGGATCACGCGCAACTTGCAGGTGTTTTGGAATGGCCGAGTCCGGGACAGACGGCCCTCGGCAGGATTAAGTGTTAAAAGACCCGGGCCGGGGGCGACGGCCCGGGTTCGAGGCGTCAGGCGTTGCTGGCGGCTGCCAGGTGATGGTTGCGGGAAGCCATACGTATCTCGGCAAAAACTTTGGCCGCGCACGTTGGGCAATACCCGTGGCTGATGCACATCTGAGATTCCGGCACCGTCATCATTACCCAACGGCTGCCTTTACGGATTTTCTTGCAGGAGCAACATTGAACTGTCATCATACACTGCCTCGCTTTCTCGGAAACTTCATCACTTCAAATCCCGTTTCTCTACCGAGCATCGAGCGTGCCAACCAATTCAGCACTCGGAGCAGCTTGACTTAACTCGTTCAAAATCAATACAATACGCGGGTGCCGGTTACACGACAGACGCGGAAAACCGCTGCCAGAGTCGGCATTTTCTGCCTTAGAAAAACTGCCAGTCCGGCACAAAATGGTCAATAATGCCTGACAACTCCGTGCAATCCGCCATAGGTGTTGGAGCAGCTCTAAACTGTCAATATAATATTGGTCGCGGGACCTCTGCAACACCCACAATATAGTGTGCTCCGGTAAAAGTCAATGGGCAATATGTAGATTTTTTGGTGTGCAGGTGAAATACTGCCACCATTAGTAGTATGATGCCTGTGTTTAGGTAAAGGCCTCTGAGCGGGGCCTAACGGAGACTCAAAGATGATTGAGGCAAAGGGCCTGACGAAGTACTACGGGCAACTGGCGGCCGTTGAGGATGTGTCGTTTTCCGTCGACCGAGGGGAGATCCTTGGATTTTTGGGTCCGAACGCGGCGGGCAAAACAACGACGATGCGGATCTTGACCGGTTTTTCGCCGCCCTCGCGGGGTACGGCGGTTGTTGCCGGCTACGATATCAAATCGGACCCGATCGAGGTGAAGCGCCGCGTAGGTTACCTGCCGGAGAGCGTGCCGTTGTACGGGGAGATGCTGGTTTCGAGCTTTTTGGAGTACGTGGCGGAGGTGAAGGGGGTCGAGAGGGGGCGGCGGCGGGCGGAGGTGGGGAGGGTGATGGAACGCTGCGGCCTTTTGGAAGTAACCCGGCGCGTGTGCCGCAACCTGTCCAAAGGCTATCGGCAGCGGGTGGGTCTTGCCCAGGCATTGATCGGCGACCCGCCGGTGCTCATCCTCGACGAGCCGACGGTCGGCCTGGACCCGCGCCAGGTCATCGAGATCCGGCAAGTCATCAAGGAGCTTGGCCAGGACCACACGGTCCTTCTCAGCACACACATCCTGCCGGAAGTCACAATGGTGTGCGAGCGCGTGCTGATCATCAACCGCGGCCGGATCGTCGCGCAAGACACCGTGGCCAATCTGGCCCGGGGAACCGCACGCACGCTCGAAGAAATATTCATCTCCGCGGTTGCCCAAGATGCCGCGGACGACCAGCCGGCGGCGCCAGTCGCGGCCGCCACAGGTGGAGGCGCGTTATGAGAAACTCGTGGGCAGTCTGCAAGCGGGAATTTGCGAGCTATTTCATAACGCCCATCGGCTACGTGGTTGTTGGGACATTTGCGGCCATCTCGGGGCTGGCGTTCAGTGCCTCGTTCCTGTTCTACGCCAAAGTCAGCGTGAATCCCGGCACGTACGCCTATTCGAGCGTGCCGGATTTTGAGGAGACCCTGCTGAGCCCCTTCCTGACGTTTTGCGGCACGCTGATCGTGTTCATCGGGCCGCTGGTGACAATGCGGCTTCTAGCCGAAGAACGGAACCGGGGCACCATGGAATTGCTCTTGACGCATCCGCTGCGGGATCGCGAGATCATCTTTGGAAAGTATCTGGCGGCGCTGGGGATGCTTTTGGTGATGATGGGTGTGGTGGCGGTTCACCTGCTGATCGTATCGAGGTACGTGCATGTCGAGGGTGCGGTGCTGGTATTTGGCTTGGCCACGGTTTTCATGATGGGCGCGGCCTTTTTCAGCCTGGGGCTGTTCGTGTCGTCCGTAACCAGCAATCAGGTCACCGCAGGCGCCTTGACGTTTGGGCTGTGGTTCATCCTGTACATTTTCGGGTCGTTTGCCGAGGATCTCCCGGAAGCCAACCCGGCGCCCGAGGCGTGGGGCGAGATGTTCAGGAACAGCGTCGGCTTTTTGTACGACTTTTTCAGAGGTTTCTTGCATCAGTTGCCCATTGACTTCCACGCCAAGGAAATGGCCAAGGGGATCGTTCAGCCGGAGGATATTGCCTATTATGTCCTGTTTGCGGCTTTCTTCCTCTTCCTCACGTTTCGCTCACTCGAGAGCCGGAAATGGAGGGCCTGACCATGAGGCGGATTAATACAGCGAGGACGGTGACGGGTTTGGCGGCGCTGGTGGCGCTGGTGGCGGGCGTGAATCTGGGCGTGCTGAAGTCGGATGCGTTCAGCCCGCTGGTGCTCGTGCCGCTGGCCGTGGGGATCGTGGCGGGCATCGCATGGGTGGTCCTTATTCTGACCACGATCAGCAAAGAATCGTCCCGTGAAGGCAAGAGCCTGTATGGGTTGGGCGCAGTGGTCTCGTCGGTGTTGTTTTTGGGCATCTGCGTTGTCATTTATGCCTTCGCGGAGCACATGGGCAAGTCTTGGGACCTCACGAAAGAAGGGCGGCGTAATCTTTCCCCGCAGACAATCCAGGTCCTGCAGACCCTCGATCAGGATGTCGCCGTAACGGCCTCTTTTATCCAGGTTGAGGACGAACTGGTCAGCATCGCGCACGGCAAGACCAAGCGGTTTCTCGATCAGTGCGGCAGGTATACGTCACATCTGAAAGTCGAGTTTCTTGACCCGCAGCTTGCGCCGGAACGGCTCACAGCGATGAAAGTCACGCACGCATCCACCCAAGGCACCGTCGTCCTCACCTGCGGCGTCAACCAGAAAGTCATCATGCTTTCGGGGGGCAGCCCGCGGCTCGAAGAGCGGGATTTCACCAACGCGCTGATCAACGTCGTACGCAAGTCGAGGCCCAAGATCGGGTTTCTTACCGGGCACGGCGAGCGCAGCATCGACGAGGGGGACACGAAAAACGGCGGGAGCATGCTCAAGCAGTTGCTCGAGGCGGAGTCGTATCAGCCCGAGCGAATGGCGATCCGGATCAGCGATCCGGAAATAACGGCGGAATATGACGCCATTGTGATCAACGGCCTGGGGGTCGGCGGCGCGCAGTCGGACCTCCACCCCGAGGAAATCCGCGCGCTGGATGAATACGTGGATCGCGGCGGGCGGGTGCTGGTGCTGCTCGACCCATGGCGGAAGTTGGCATCCTCGGCCGCCTCAGAACAACTTGTGCCGTGGCTGGCGCGCCGGCTGGGTATCGTTGTGGGCGGCGACATGGCGGTCTCTCCCGAGAGCCGCTGGAATATCGAGATGAGCGCGGACGGCTCGGCGTTTGGCGAACGGCCTAACGAAAGCGACTTCCTCGGCTGCTATAACGCCGGCCACCGCATTACGAAAAACTCCGATCAGAAGCTGGTGTTCAGCGTCGCGCGCACAGTGAGCGCGGCGGAAAAAGTCCCGGCAAACGTTGTGGCGACGGAACTGATTAGAACCACGCCGAACTTCTACGCCGAACAGGATATCGAAATGCTTTTCACGGCAGGCAAGGCGGCTAAAGCGCCCAGCGAGCGGGGAGGCCCGCTTCCGCTGGCCGTGGCAGCGACGGTAAAGACCGATTTCGCCCTTAATGACTCCGGCCAGACGCGTGACGCGCGCGTGGTCGTGGTAGGCAACTCGGCGTTTGCTTCGAACGGGCAGATCCACCTGCCCGGCAACCTGAACTTTGTGCTGAACGTGTTCGCGTGGCTCACGGAAAGCGAAGACCTGATCGCCATACGGCCCAGCGGCAAGGAAGACCCTGCGATTGTTTTGAGCGAAGGGGATCAGCGGACGGTGGTTTACGTGGCGGTGCTGGGCACGGTTCAGGCGGTGGTCGCGGCGGGGCTGATAGCGTACGGGTTGCGGAGGAAATACCAATGAGCAAGAAGGGCACGCTGATTCTGCTGGGAATGCTCGCCGGCCTTTGCGTGGCCTATTGGGGCATGGTGCAACTGGAAAAGAGCGGCGAGGCCCGGCAAGTCCAAAGCAAGAAGCTGTTTGATTTCAAGCCGGAAGACGTTAACGGTATTGAAATCCTTCGTTTAGGCGAGCCGGCCGTGGCGGCTGAGCGCAAGCCCTCCGGCCAATGGGCCATCACCAAGCCCGACCCCTCTATCGACCCCAACCAGATCGTGTGGGACAGGGCCGCCAAAGCCGTGGCGACGCTCGATAACGCACGGACTATCGAGACGGGCGGCGATCTGGCGGCGTACGGGCTGGACAAACCGGTCCTGACATTCACGGCGACACGGGCGGAGGGCGCGCCGCTGCGGTTTGAATTCGGCGCCACAGACCCGACGCAGGCGTATCGGTACGCCCGGCTCGACGGCCAGCTTGTGTTTCTGGTCAGCATCGAGCAATTCTACGAAATGGACCGGTCGCTCGATCTGTTGCGAGACCGCCACCTCTTCAAGGTCGGCGAGGAAGGCATCAGCCGGCTCGAGTTTTCGCGGTTCCGCGCGGCAAAAAATCTTTCGGGCGACCCGGCCCAGCAGCCGACAACGGAGGAGTCGGTGACGGTTGCGGTGGAGAAACAACCGGACGGACATTGGCAGATGGTTTCGCCGGAACAGGCGCCGGCCAATGCCGAGATCGTGGAGAGCATCATCAAGGAAATTCAGTTCAGCATGATCGTGGGTTTCATCGAGCAGCCTGAATCGGTCGACGATTACGGGATCAACCCCCCGAAGGCGCGACTGACTATCTACACGGCGGCCGGCGCGGAGCCGCAGACGGTCCTGATAGGTTCCCGCAGTGACCAGGAATCCGCCAAAGGATGTTATTACGCCAAGTGGGCCTCAAGACCCACGGTTTTTCTGATGGACCCGAACGCGGTGGCCGTATTGCCGCAGGCGCCCGGCGCCTTGCGGGAAGGCCGGCTGTTCACGCGGGACGCATCCAAGCTGAAGTCGATCCGCTACAAGACGGCCGAGGCCGACTTCACGCTGGAAAACGACCCGGAAAAAGGCTGGCGGCTCGTTCAGCCGCCGGTGGAAGACACGGACCAGGTGGCGGTGTCGAATTTCATAGGATTTCTCAAGCAGCTTTCGGGCGGCAATTTTCCCGGCGATGTTCCGGCGCTGGCCGGTTTTGACAACCCGCGGATTGCCATCCATTGCGAGTTCAGGGGCGAAGGGCCCAGCGACATTCTTGTAGGGGGGCCGGTGCCGGATGTGGGCAAGTTCTATGCTCGACTGGATAACGGTGTGACCACGGTCCTGAACGAAATCGATGTCACCGCGTTGACGAGGACGCCTCTCGATTTCCAGAAGAAAACCTTGATGGAATTCGACAAACTGGAAGCTAGAACGGTCGAGTTGAAACTTGATGGCGAGGAGTATCTGTTCGAGAAATTACGGGGCAAGTGGGCGGTTACCAAACCGGAGGGCCGCGTTTTCGGCAGTTCAAAAGACATGGAGCCGTTGACTGAAGCTCTCAGCCAGTGGCGCGCCGACAAAAAGCTGGCTGACGACCCTGGCCAGGTGCCGGGGGCGGGGCTGGATGCGCCCGTCGTTGTAATCTCCGTCACCGCGGGCGCCGAAGGAGAGAACCCGGCGAAGCTGGGGCCGGTAGTCATAGGCGCGCCCACACCCGATGATTCCCAGTACCGCTACGCCACCTCTACCCAGCGGCCCGGCGTGTACCTGGTCCGCCAGTCGTTGGTAGATGAGATCCGGGACACGGTCAAGGCGATCCGGAAACCCTGAAGTACGGGCTGTAACCATAGCGCGTGACAAGACTTAAGTGACATAAAGGACCTAAGGGACCTAAAAAGACTTGCAAGTTTCTGAGTGTGGGGAAGCGGCGTTCGGCGCCGCTTCTTTTTTGTCCACCCTTGACAACGGATCGAGACGGGTGCACAATTATCATAGCTATGGTGTCGAACGTTGGTTCATACGCGGCTGCCGAATACTTGGCGTTACCCCGGCAGTCTGCCCAAACGGGTCGCACGCTGGGCGATATGACGCCGTCCGATCTGCCGGCGATGCTCAACCCGCGCACGCCGGATTTTGCGACGGCTGGGTTTGGGAAGGACTCGGTGTCTGTTCCCGGAGCGGCTATCCGGACTATCCAGCGCGGGGTGGAGGGGGCGCGGGAGGTCGTGCCGACGGTTGAAGAGTTGCGGGCGGAGTTGCGGGCGCGGCTGTCGCGGGATCGCGAGGCGCGGGACGCGGAGGCGGAGCAGCGCCGGCAGGCCGAGCAGGCGCAGAAAACCGAAGAGGCGCCCGCTCCATTCAAAACAGCGGCCACGGCTATCAACCTTTCGTTTGGCGGGGAAGACGCGAAAGGCGGGGCGTCGGTGCAGATCAACGGTCAAGTGACGCGATATCCGGCATTTAACGATCAGGCCGCCTCACAACCCTCACCCACACTGGATGTCCGGGCCTGACAAACCGAACCCTCCCTTTGCGCGCCGCAAGTTTTTTTACGGCGCCAAACCCGAGTCCCCCTACCCGATTGGCGGGTGCGGGAGCGTTTTATGGCTCGTTTTTTGGTATACTGGCATGTCAGGTAAACGCGCGCGCGAATTGCAGGTACAGGTAGCGAAAACATACATCAACCAAGGACAAATGTCAGGTAAACGCGCGCGCGAATTGCAGGAGTAGGCTATGCGGGTACTGGTAACGGGGGGCGGCGGGTATCTGGGCTGCTGGCTTGTCCGTGGGCTGATCGAGCGCGGTCACACTGTGCGCGTATTTGACCGGTTTTGTTTTGGCGATCAGCCGGCGGCGCAGTTTACAACTCTGCCGCGCTGCGAGGTAGTCCGGGGGGACATCCGGCGGCTACAGGAGTCGCCGGGCCTGCTCGATGGGGTGGACGCCATCGCCCACTTGGCCGGCCTCACCAACGACCCCTCGTGCGACCTCGACGTCGACATGACCGCCGACGTCAATGTCGAGAGCACCCGGGAACTCGCCAGTAAGGCCGTCCAGAACGGGGTGCGCCGTTTTTTGCTGGCCTCGTCGTGCAGCGTGTACGGCAAGGGCGTGTTCGATTTCCTGGACGAACAGAGCCGGCCCAACCCGATGTCGACGTTTTCATTAAGCAAACTGGAGGCGGAACGGGCCGTTCTGCAGATGAGAAACGGGTCGTTTGAACCGATTGTGGCGCGGAACGCGACGCTTTTCGGCTGGTCTCCGCGGATGCGGTTTGACGTGGCGGTCAACCACATGGTAGCGACGGCGGTCCAGACGAACAGCATCAAGGTTCTTGGCAACGGCAACCAGTGGCGCCCGTTCCTTCATGTGCGGGACGCGGCGAGGGCTTATGTGACGCTGCTTGAGGCGCCGGCCGAGACGGTGCAGGGCGAGATTTTCAACGTGGGCAGCGACGACGCCAACACCCGAATCATCGATTTGGCCAAACTCATCGCGGGCCGGCTGGGCGGAGTCAAAATCGAGATCCCCAAAGAAGACGACGACTTGCGAAACTACCGGGTGAAGTTTGGCAAGTTCTGCGAAACATTCTCGTTTCAACGGCAGTGGTCGATCGACGAGGGCATTGCGGAAGTTCACGACTTTCTCCGCCAGGAGGCGATCGACCCGTTCCGCGAGATCTATTTCAACGTCCAGCGGATGAAACAACTGCTGGCAACGCCGGTTGACGAAGGCGGCGAGCCCATCGCGGCCCGGTTTATTTCGATTGCGAAACCGTGCCTCGGGCCGGAGGAGGAGCAGGCGGTTGTGGATGCGATCCGCAGCGGATGGCTGACGTCGGGCCCGCACATCCAGGCGTTCGAGGAGGCCTTTGGCCGGACGGTATCGGCGGCAAACACGGTGGCGGTGAATTCGTGCACGGCGGCGTTGCACCTTTGCCTGGCGCACCTCGATGTGCGGCCGGGCGACGAGGTGCTGACCTCGCCGCTCACGTGGGCATCGACGGGCAATACGATCTTGCGGATGGGCGCCCGCGTCACGTTTGCCGATGTCCGGCCGGACACGCTGAACATCAACCCCGAAGTGTTGGAGGCCGCCATCACGCCCCACACCAAGGTGATCATGCCGGTGCACCTGGCGGGCCAGCCGTGCGAACTCGACGCCATCTACGACGTCGCCCGGCGCCACGGGATACCCGTCGTGGAAGACGCCGCGCACGCGCTGGGAGCGTCATACAAAGGGGTTCGCATCGGCAGTTACGGCGATTTCGCCTGTTTCAGCTTCTATGCGATCAAGAATATCACCACCATGGAAGGCGGCACCATTACGGTGAAAGACGCAGATGCGGCGCGGCATTTGCGGCTGCTGGCGGCCAACGGGATGACGGCAACGGCCTGGGAACGGTACGGGAGGAGTGCGGTGGCTTCTCCTGCGGAGGTTGTCGAGCCGGGGTTCAAGTATTTGATGAGCAACGTGAGCGCGGCGATGGGGATCGAGCAGCTCAAGAAGTTCGCGTCGTTCAAGGCGAGCCGGCGGCGGCTCGCGCAGATGTACCGGTCGGTGCTGTCGGACATCGACGAGATCACCCTGCCGAGCATCATCCCCGAGGCCGATCACGCCTGGCACCTGTTCATCGTCCGGCTCAACCTGGCCAGGTTGAGCAAGAGCCGCGACGAGATTATCGCCGGGTTGCGCCGGGAGAACGTCGGCACCAGCGTCAACTTTTACGGGCTGCACCTCCACCGGTACTACCGCGAAACACTCGGCATCCGGCCGGAAGACCTCCCGGAGGCCACGGCGGCGTCTAACGAGGTGCTGTCGCTGCCGCTGCACCCACAGATGAGCGACAAGAACGTGCACGAGGTGGTTGAGGCGCTCAAAAAGGTGTTGGCGCACGCGCGGCGATGACCGCAACGCTACAGGACCTGCAGGATGTTCAACGGGAAAAAAGTGGTGGTCGTGATGCCGGCGTACAACGCCGAGCAAACCCTGCGCAAAACCCACGAGGAAGTCCTGGCGCAACCATGTGTCGACGAAATCATCGTCGTAGACGACGCCAGCAACGACAACACCGCGAAGGTCGCAGCCACGCTCCCAAAAACCACGGTGCATATTCATCAGAAGAACACCGGCTACGGCGGCAACCAGAAATCATGTTACCGGCTTGCGCTCGAGCGCGGGGCCGATATTGTGGTAATGGTTCACCCGGACTACCAGTACACGCCGGCGTTGATCCCGGCGATGGCCAGCGTGATCGGCAATGGTCTTTACGCATGCGTGCTGGGCTCGCGCATCCTGGGCGGGTACGCCATCAAGGGCGGGATGCCCTGGTGGAAATACGTGGCGAACCGGTTCCTTACCCTTTTTGAAAACGCGCTGCTGGGCGCCAAACTCAGCGAGTACCACACCGGCTACCGGGCGTTTTCCCGCGAACTGATCGAGCAACTCCCGCTCGAACATAATTCGGACGATTTCGTGTTCGACAACCAGATGCTGGCGCAAATTGTCTGGCTGGGGTACACGATCGCCGAAATTACCTGCCCGACCAAGTATTTCTCGGACGCATCGAGCATCAATTTCGCCCGCAGCGTGAAGTACGGGTTCGGGTGCATGGCAACAGGGCTGGAGTTCCGGCTCGCCCGCGCGGGTTTGCTAACCTCAAAACGGTTTCCCAAAAAGTAGGCGCGGACGTCCCGCCCGCGCCGTTGAACCACGGCGCAACGTTCAAAGCCCAACGCGCGCCTTCCACTCAAAAGTGTCGCGAGAGAAATCTTTTGCAGTACGCAAAGCAAAGCCACTGGTCTGGACGGCGCGGGTTGGAAGACGCGGCAAAGAGCCGGCGCCCTACCCCAGATCGACGATGTCTGCGTTGCCGAGTTGGGCAATGACAAGCGGAATGAGGTTGAGCCAATGTTGAGCGCGATCAAGGATGATGCTGTCGGATGTGACGACAATTTCCGGCGACAGCTCGAGAATGCGATCAGGATTCTGTTCGACCTCGACTGTCCACGGCCATCCGCGCTGTCCCGCTTCCTCGCGCATCAACGAGGCAAGACTGCCGCTGTTGCTGACGGGCGCGTCCAGGTACCACGTGCACCCGGCCGCGCCCAGCCCCGACAGCGTCTCGCCGATCAACTTCAGGGCCGGCAGGGTCTCGACCACTTTCCGGTACGAGCCGTGGATGCCGGCGATGTCGCGGATGCAGCCGTCGCGCCCGCGGATTAATATGCCGCCGGACAATGCGCTCTCGACCGAGATCAGCACGTTGTACCCGTCGATCAGAAGCCGCCGGCCGCGACTGTCTTGCGCCGCGACCTCGTGCGCTTTACGTCGGGCCACTGCGTCGTCCGAACAGGCCGCTCGGGAAAGCGCGATGCGGTGGCGGGCGTGCAGTTGATAGTGGTCGCCCACAAGTTTCAAAGCCGCGGCATCGCTGTATCCGCGCGTGAGCAGGTAGGAAAGGTCGGCGACGGCCTTTCGGAGCACCGGCAGCCACTTTGCGCGCGCGTGCGCGTCGCTGAACAGGGCGGCGTCCTGGGGTGTTTACCGCGGTGGCTCTGTCGTTGCGGCATAGTCCACTTTCACGCCCATTGTAGCGCAGGCGTCTCGCCTGCCTCCCTGTGGCATGTGCAGGCGGGACGCCCGCACCACAATCGTGGCTGAATTTCAGCCGAGTTTTTTCGCGGCCGCGGCGATGGCGCGGATGTGATCCGGCGTGGTGCCGCAACACCCGCCCACAATTCGGGCTCCCGCCTTCACGAGTGCCGGCACAAACGAGGCCATCCGCTCGGGCGTTTCGGGGAACACGTCGACGTCGCCATGGCGCACGGGCAGGCCGGCGTTGGCCTGCACCATGATGGGCGTATCGGGCGCGGCCGCACGCAACTGTTCTACGATACCGACCATCTGCTCGGGTCCCTGGCCGCAGTTTGTCCCGATGATGTCGGCGCCGGCCGCGACGATTTCGGCCGCCATGTCCGCCGGGCTGACTCCCATCATGGTCCGGTATTGGCCTTCGCCGATCTGGTCAAACGTGAACGTGCAGATCACCGGCAGCGGGGTATTTTGCTTGGCAGCGCGCACGGCGATGGCCGCTTCATCGAGGGCCGTCATGGTCTCGACGCAGAGGGCGTCGGCCCCGCCGCGTTCAAGGGCAAGGGCCTGCTCCCGGAACGCCTCGTAGACGTCCTCCTCGGAGACATCGCCCATCATGAGGATCTTGCCGGTGGGTCCCATGGAAGCAAAAACCGCCTTATCGGGGCTGATGGTTTCGCGGGTAAGGCGCGCGGCGGCTTCATTCAACTCGCCCGCACGCGGCTCGAGGCCGAAATGGGCCAGCTTCAGGCGAGTTCCACCGAAACTGTTGGTTGAAACCATGTCGGACCCGGCCTCGGCGTAGGCGCGGGCGATGTCGGCCACGGAATAGGGGTGCTCGACGTTCCACAGTTCCGGACACTCGCCCGGTTTCAGCCCTTTCTGCACGAGAAACGTGCCCCATGCGCCGTCGGAAACCAGCACCTTCTTCCTATCGAGCATCTCGAAAATGGATACCATGTCAGATTCATTCCTTTTTCAAAAAGAAAGCCTCTCACAACAAGGCGCCATAATGCGCATTGGTCGGAGAGGCTGTCAAATCAGCCGCGTGGTGTTAAGCGGCCAAAAACTTGATAGCGCCCTGCGGGTCCGGCGAATAACCGTCGGCGCCGACCTTCTTGGCGAATTCAGCCGTGAGCGGCGCTCCGCCCACGATCACGCGCGTGCCCGGCGCCTGCTCTTTCAGGAGTCTTACGGTCTTTTCCATATTAACCATGGTGGTGGTCAGGAGCGCGCTGAGGCCGACGGCCGCGCCGGGGTTTTTCTTGACGGCGGCGAGGAATTTTTCGGCGGAGACGTCGACGCCGAGGTCTACCACTTTCCAGCCCCCGCCTTCAACGACCATCGCCACGAGATTCTTGCCGATGTCGTGGAGGTCCCCCTGGACGGTGCCGATCACGAACGTGCCCTTGTGGTGCGCCTGGCCGGATTCGAACGCGGGCTTGAGGTGGGCCATCCCCGCGGACATCGCCTTGGCGGCCATCAGCAGGTCCGGCACGAACACTTTATTTTCGCTGAACTTCTGCCCGACCCGGCCCATTCCGACGGTAAGGCCCTTGCCCAGCACGTCATCGGGAGCGATGCCTTGATCGAGCGCCTGCTTGACCAGTTCGTCGGCCCCGTCCTGGCCCTTCAAGTCCGGCGGGTAAGGCGAGTTCTTGTTAACCTTCCCGCGTTCGATACAGATCGCGATTTGTTCGAGCAGATCAGCCATCACAAGCTCTCCTTCGTTGCAAGACCCACGCGTCAATATGCATATGTGCCAAGTTCCAGTCCCCGCTGGACAAAATACCGGTACGTCTCATACTCGACCTGGTCGGGAATGGAATGATCCGAGTGAAGAACATAGCCAAAGCCGTTCTTCACGACGGGTATTTTCTCCGCCAGCTCGCGCTCTACCACCGCCCGATCGTTCGTGTACAGTGTCCGGACGTCGATGCCGCCCATCAATGATAGCCGATCCCGATAGGCCGAGTGCAAGCGCAGCAGGTCCATCCCCGCTTTGACTTCTATCACCTGCAGGCAGTCGATCCCGGCCTCGATCATCCCGGGCACCAGCGGTTCGACGTACCCGCAGGAGTGCATTATGGCAGGTAGCCCGAGGCTCTTGCAATAATCCAGCGTGCGCCTATGGGCGGGCAGAATGAACTCCCGGTACATGTCCAACGACACAAACGGCCGGGCTTTGAATCCCAAATCCTCGTAAAACCAGACGCCGTCCGGCGGCCCTTCGCGCGAAAAAAGCGTCTCCATCAGGTCTACCGTGAGCTGAGAGTAGGTATCCGCCATGTCGCGGATCCAATCCGGGTCCTCGAGCATGCCCATCAGCATGTGCTGGTGGCCGCACACCGGGTGCATGCACTCGAATACGTTCACGCCGCTCCACGCGAAGAACCTGCCGGCTTTCTCCGCAGCCTGCCGGGCGGCCCGGTACGCCTCGAAATTGATCCGGCGCGGGTCGGCCGTAAGGTGGGGTTTGATATGCTCGAGCCAGCCGGCCCGGTCTTTTACCAAAAAATCGACATGCTCGGGTGTGGCATCGTGGAGTTTATGGCGCCGCAGGACGGCCCCGTTGCCGTCGCGCTGGAGCACGGTTTGTTCCGTTTCCTCGATTGTCTCGGGCTCGAAGTCCAGGCGGGCGATCAGGTTGAACGGCCAGAGAAGCTGAATGTCGAAACCAAAATGATCTTCCAGCGGCTCGTCAGAACGGATGTGACCTTCACCGGCCCATTTTTTCTGGGTGTCCCCCCAAAAATGTTCAAACAAACCGATCCGGTCGACGGGCCGGCGTTTTAAGATGCGGCTTATGCGTTCTTTTCCTGTCATTGGGGTGAAACCGTCATGGGGTTGTCTTAGTCGACGATGAAGCCGTCTTTTTCGAGTTGTTTGATGAGTTCGGCCTTCGAGATTCTGGTGTAGGCGGTGACCTTGTTGGGATCGATCGGGGAGAAGAGCTTCTTGAATTTGCGCCGGTGCAACAGGTCGGCCATGATGAGGGCATCCTCGCATTCGAGCACCTGCACCGTCCGTAGCCGGACTCTCTTGATGCCGCCGCGCCAGTCTTCGAGCGTGGTCATGACGTTCGAGGGAAACCTGTCGCCCCGGTTGTGGGCCAGCAAGTACTGCACGAACGCATCGCCGTCGTGGCCTTCCTGGATAGCCCGGGTGAACGATTCTTTGCTGAGGTGGTATACGGTGGCTTTTCCGGTGCTGGCGCGTTCGGCGAATTGATCGAGCGGCACCGTGAGCAGGGGGTCCATGTCCTGGCCTGGCACGACAATATCGAAGTTCGGCTGGACGACAATCTCCGCCTTGTGCTTGGGAAACGCGGCGGCGAGGTGCAACGGCGTGGTTTCCGCGAGCAGCCCCACTCCGAGCTCGGTAAGCCTGAACAGGCTGTCTCCGTTATCTTCGGCCCGGTCGACCATGCCCAGCCAAAGCAGCGTTTCTTCAAACGCCCGCACGACCGAGCGCTCAGAGTGAGCGGACGCGCCGGGGCTGACGTACTGCCAGTGGCCGCCCATGCACTTGAGCACGGGCTGCTCCTCGTCGGCGCGCGCCGCCATGGCGTGGCGAACCACGTCGACCGTCCCATACCAGGAGCCGGGCCGGATCCCCTCGGCCAGCCCGGCCAGCAGGTGGCGCGGCATCGTTTCTTTATCGGCGCCCAACAACCAATCGGCGATAATCCGGTGGCGTGCGACCCGGTCCAGCTTGAGCAGCGCGTCGAGCCGGCCCGCTCTCAATTCATTGTCTACCCGCGCCAGCCAACCCACGCCCTGGGCCACCCAAAGGCACGTGTTCAACGACGGCTCGACCTCTTCGCCCACGATGTCGCTAAGCCGCTTGCGGTCTTCCCGAAACAGCTCGCCGTCGCCGCGGAGTCTTGCGGGTTTTGCGGCAATGGCGGCAACCAACCGGCAGATCCTGTCGGAAAACCCGACACCCTGGGATTCGACGACGGCGGGAGAATTTTTGTGGGGGCGCAGGCGTGTTTTGGCGTCGGTGCGCACGGCGCTTGCGTCGCGCCACTGGCGGGTCTCGGAAAGCAGGCCGGCGGCCCGCACCAGCCGGTCTTCCACGTCAAACCGAAACATTTCAAACAGGGCCAGCCCGTCAAAAAGTTCGGAAAGCCCCTGCTCGATTTCGTATTCGGTGCCGCCGTGGAGCGCCCGGATCTTCGAGATGGGCATGATGCCTTCCTTCGAATGCCAGATAATATCGAACAGTTCCCGCGCGGTGGGCGAGAAACTGCGCGTCGCCACGTAACTGACCACGGAGTCCGGCTGGTAGTAGCAACGGGCGATGATTTCTTCGGCGGCAGCCTTCTTGGCCAGGGGGCCGTCCAGCCCGGCGATTTCTTCGAGGACGCGAAACTCCTGCGCGCTCAGCGATTTCACATGCCGGAAAATCGAGGGGACATCGCCGTGGTTTTCCAGCCCGCGCATGATGCGCCGGACGGCGTTGGCGCCTTCCGCAGCGATCTTGATCTTGGTGAGGTCGACGAACAGAAAGCGGTGATTGATGTCGACGAGGTACTCAATTTCCTCGTCGGGGATCTCAAGTTTCTTCGAAAGAAACCTGACGGTCAAGCCGGACCGACTGTTGTTGGCCAACTCGCGCGCAATGCGAAAAGCCGACCGGCTTATCCCTTCCATCGCCGCAAGCAGGCTTGCCGCGTGTCGCATAGAAGAACCTCACAGATTTTCCCCGTAAAGGAAAATACTCGGATTTGCATTATAAACAACAAAAAAGGCTTTGACAAGCGGTTCGTTGCAGAATACAACGGCGACCGCCGTGCCGGCGCCCCTAGATAAGGGTTGACCTGCGGTTTTTCCCGTGTTCTGTTAGAATCGCGGGCAATGACGTATCGACAACGATTGACGCTTGCGGCGGTATGTTCGGTGGCGCTGCATCTGGCCGTTCTCGCGCCCGGCGGCTGCCGCCCGAAGACGCAGGGCCTCGTTCTGTCTCGCAACGAGCCAATCGTGCTGGAACTGCAGCCGGAACCCGCGCCGCCCGCGCCTCCAATACAGCAACTGGTGGATGTTCTCATGCCGGCGGACGAGCCGGTCAACGCCACCGAATTGATCGCCGAGAAGCCATCCAAAGCTGCCGACGAGGCGGACGACGCCCCGGGAGCTCCCGATACCGGTAAGCCGCGGGTGGATAACGTGACAGGGTTCGACCGGATCGCCCGGCGTGCGCCGGCGCCGGAGGCGGTCCCCGCGCCACGGCGTGTGCGCGAGCCCGTCCAGCCGCCTGATTTGCGCAGGGAGAAAGTGGCCGCCGCGGAACCGGAAAAGACGGCGGCGGAGTTGCTGATGCAAGATGGGCAAGGCGAGAAACGCGAGCCTGTGGCCGCACAGGGCCTTCAACCCGAACCGGCTCCGCCACTAATTGCGCCGCAGGTGTCGCGAGGCCGGGTGGAAGGCGGCGTAAAACGCAGCGGCCTGTTATCGTTCGAGGCCATGGAAAGCGAGATAGCCCCCTACCTTAAGGTGATCCGCCAACGGGTCGAGCGCAATTGGCGAACCGCCCTCCACACGCGGTACTCGGGCACGTCGCGGACCCGGGCCGTCCTCGATTGCGCAATCGCACCCGACGGGCATATCATCGAGGTGGCAATCGTCGAGCCGGGCGATTCGGCCACGTTCGCGCCGTTGTGCAAGCAGGCTGTCGAAAACGCGGGGCCATTCGACCCGTTTCCGTTTGAAGTGCCCGAAGTGTACCGGTCAAAGAACCTGGAAATCCGCTGGACGTTCAGCTTTCTGGATTGAGGAGAGGCCATGTTTGAGACGCTGGGGATGTTGCGGGACGGCGGGGTGTGCATGGTGCCGTTGGGTGCGTGTTCACTAGCAGCCGCAACCATCATTATCGAGCGGGCGCTGGCGCTGCGAAAAGACTCCGTTATGGAGCCGCATATCTTGCGCCTTGTGCGGGACTACAACGGGGAGAAATCCGCGGAATCCTGCGTGATGTCGTGCAGACGGTCGGGCCGGCCGCTGGCGAGGGTGATCGAGGAGGTGCTGCAGACTCGCCACCTCGAGCATTCGCAGGCGATTGAAGCCATCAATGCTACCGGCCGTTCGCAGGTGGCGCGGTTGGAACGGGGCATGACGATGCTCGAAATCATCGGCATAGTCAGCCCCCTTCTTGGCCTTTTGGGGACGGTGCTCGGGATGGTGGACGTTTTCAGCGCC